>NZ_JBXAXX010000002.1:0-305613 GCF_056781995.1 Dellaglioa sp. CoH-57-MRSF-18 | reverse complement strand
GTACAAGATAGCTATTATGATAATCAGTCAGATGAAGAAGTCAAAAGGTCAGATGCAAGTTATCAATTTCCATCACTTGATTTATTACCAGATCCTATTTTAGAAAATGCTGGTGAATTAGATGATTGGGTACTTTCTCAAATTGATGTATTAAATAATACATTGGAAGCATTCCATGTTAATGCAGAAGTTGATGGCTGGACAGTTGGGCCAACGGTGACCCAATTTGAAGTATCATTAGCTGCTGGTGTTAAGGTAAGTAAGATTACCAACCTTGTTGATGACTTGAAACTAGCGCTTGCTGCAAAAGATATCCGTGTAGAGGCGCCAATTCCTGGACGTAGTAGTGTTGGAATTGAAATACCTAATTTAAAATCAAGACCAGTCCTTCTCTCGGAAGTATTGAGATCTCCAGTGTTTATAGAAAATAAATCACCATTGACGGTGGCGTTAGGTGTCGATTTATTTGGTGAAGCACAAGTAACTAACTTACAAAAAATGCCGCATGGATTAATTGCTGGTGCTACAGGGTCTGGTAAGTCAGTTTTTATCAATAGTTTATTAGTTTCTATTTTATATAAGGCAACACCAAACGAAGTTAAATTGTTATTGATTGATCCTAAAGCTGTCGAATTAGCGCCATATCATGATATTCCTCATTTATTAGCACCTGTTATATCAGATGCAAAAGCAGCTTCGGCAGCTTTGAAATGGGCTGTTGATGAAATGGAAGAACGCTATCAAAAATTAGCTGCAGCTGGAGCTAAAAATATTGGTAACTTTAATCAAAAAGCAGAAGCTAATGGCGATTTTGGCCTAAAGATGCCGTATATTTTAATTATTATTGATGAATTAGCTGATTTAATGATGGTTGCTTCAAATGAAGTTCAAGAATATATTGCAAGAATTACACAAAAAGCTAGAGCAGCAGGAATTCATTTAATTCTGGCTACACAACGACCAAGTGTTGATGTTGTTACGGGTACAATTAAAAATAATATTCCAACTCGAATTGCATTTATGGTTTCTAGTCAAATTGACTCGAGAACTATCTTGGATACGGCCGGTGCTGAAAAATTACTTGGACGAGGCGATATGCTCTATCTAGGTAATGGATCAAGTCAGGCTGTTAGGTTACAAGGAACGTATATAGAAGATGAAGTAGATTTAATTACAGATTTTGTTAGAACTCAAGGAAAGCCAAGATATGCATTTAATCCAGATGGACTGAAAAAAATGGCAGATCAAAATGAACAACAAGATGATTTATTGCCAGGTATTTTAGATTTTATTGCGCACGAACAAACCATTTCAACTTCTAAATTACAGCGCGTCTTTTCAATTGGGTATAATAGAGCTGCCAATATTATTGACGAACTTGAAAATCAGCAACATATCTCACATGCTAAGGGGTCGAAACCTCGAGATGTGTATTTAAATGAAGATGAACTCAGACGGATGAGAGAAGAATTTTAACGACAAACTGAATATTAACTCATTTTATGGTAAAATTATGAATGAATAATGTCAGAAAAGGGGATAATGATGAATAACCAAAAAGTATATTATTTTGTAGGAATAAAAGGCTCAGGGATGAGTTCTTTAGCATTAATTTTACACGATCAAGGATTTAAGGTTGAAGGCTCTGATATTGACCAATATACATTCACACAACGTGGATTAGAATTAGCTAATATTAAGGTTTATTCATTTGATGAAAAAAATATCCATGAAGGTTTGACTGTAATTGCGGGAAATGCATTTACAGCGGATCATCCTGAACTTAAAAAGGCACGTGAAATGGGATTAGATATTGTCAGTTATCCTGAAATGTTAAGTCGATTAATGGAAGGTTACACAAGTATTGGTGTTGCCGGCTCTCATGGTAAAACAAGTACAACAGGATTGCTTGCACATGTCTTAAGTGGTATTGCACCAACGAGTTACTTAATTGGGGATGGTACTGGTAAAGGAAAACCTGATGCAAGATTCTTTGTTTATGAAGCAGATGAATACCGTCGACATTTTGTTGCCTATCACCCAGATTATTCAATTATGACTAATATTGATTTTGATCATCCAGATTATTTTACTGGTATTGATGACGTTTTTGATTCATTTGAAACAGTTGCAAAACAAACCAAAAAAGGAATATTTGCTTGGGGAGATGATCCTTTACTCCGTAAAATAAAAGCTGATGTTCCAATTTATTATTATGGTACAAAGGATTCTGATGATTTCCAAGCTCGTGATATAAAACGAACAACTAAAGGTTCTGAATTCGATGTTTATTATCACGATACATCATTAGGTCATTACCAAATTCCAATTTTTGGTGAACATAATATCTTAAATAGTTTGGCCGTTATTGCTGTTTCGTATTTTGAAAAAGTTGATTTAGAAGAAATTGCAAGTGAATTATTAAGTTTTAAAGGGGTTAAACGCCGGTTTAGCGAAAAGTATATTGGTGATATGACAATTATTGATGATTACGCACATCATCCATCAGAAATTAAAGCAACAATTGATGCTGCTCGTCAAAAATATCCTGATAAAGAATTAATTGCGGTCTTCCAACCACATACGTTTAGTAGAACTATTGCGTTGATGGATGATTTTGCAATTAGTTTGAATCTTGCCGATAAGGTTTATTTAACGGATATTTTCAGTTCTGCTCGTGAAACATCAGGTAATGTTTCTAGTGAAGATCTTGGTGCAAAGATTGTTAAGGGTGGCGAGATTATCAAACTTGATAATCTTTCGCCATTACTTGATTACAATAATGCAGTTGTTATTTTTATGGGCGCTGGAGATGTCCAAAAATATGAATATGCATATGAAGAATTATTGAGTAATTTAAGTTTTAAAAATAATTAGTTGCTGAAAAAGAAATGATTTTCGAATCATTTCTTTTTTATTACTTAATTTTTTTTTACGAAAAGTGAAAATTCTTGATAATTTTACATGATTTGGTACACTTGTCCTTATACATACAAGGGGTTATCCTTTAAAAAGGTTAATGCTGTATGAGGTTAAAAGTCATGTTGTATTCTGATTAAAATAAGTAGTATTGCTCTAACTTATTTCATTTTATTAAATTAGTTGTAATAGGTTTTAGTGTATTAATCACAATATTTTAAACATGATTTCTTAATTAACAAGGAGGAAAATAAGATGGATAATCAAAATAGCGTTATTATTAATGAAAAAGATGGATTAAATCATTTTTTAGCAAAATTATATGGGTATATGGCGCTTGCAGTTGGCGTTTCAGCTGTCACAGCATTTTTAACATTGACAGTATTTCAAAAATTAGTTTATGGCTTTATGGCAGAACATTCATGGTCAATTTGGGCATTATTTATTGTCCAATTGGTGGTTGTCTTAAATATTAACGTAAAGGCATCAAGGGCACCATTTGTAACATTTGCTTTATTGATGGGGTATTCTGTACTTGAGGGCGTAACGTTGTCGTTGATTATATCAATGTATTCAGTCGGGAATATCATTGCTGCATTTGCCGCAAGTTCGGCTGTATTCGTTACGATGACCATTTTAGGAAATGTTACTAAACGAGATTTAACTAAATTAGGCACACAGGCATTAGCAGCTTTGGTTGGACTAATTGTTGCTTCATTTGTAAATTTATTCTTACAAAGTGAACTTATTAATTACGTATTCTCATATATCGCTGTGATTATTTTCACCATTTTAACAGCGTGGGACACACAAAAATTAAGACAAGTATTTTTACAACGAGATAGCAATGTTTCAGTTTCTAACTTAGCTATGACAGGTGCACTAATGTTATATCTTGATTTTATTAATTTATTCATTTCATTCTTACAAATCTTTGGTTACGGTGGTAGAGATTAGTAATTCATAAATAAGAAGGTTAAACCTCCAAGTTAAGGATTTATAACTTGGGGGTTTTTATTACTTTATTGAGTTATTAGCGTATTCATTATTAATCACGGCTGATGTTTGGTAAAATAGAGATAGAGATTTTCAAAGGAGACGGATATTAAATGACTAATACTAATGAGAAACTACTATTGATTGATGGAAACAGTATTGCCTATCGTGCATTTTTTGCATTGTACCAATCTGTAGATAGATTTACAAACCAAGCTGGGTTACATACAAATGCATTATATGGGTTTAATAATATGTTGAATGTCATATTAGATACCGAAAAACCGACACATGTATTAGTTGCATTTGATGCAGGAAAGACAACATTTAGAACTAAAAAATATGATAATTACAAGGCCGGTAGATCAAAAACACCGCCAGAACTAAAAGAACAAATGCCATATTTTAGAGAATTACTAGCAGGATACGGCATTAAAACTTACGAATTAATTGATTTTGAAGCAGATGACATTATAGGCACAATGGCAAAAAAAGGTGAAGAAGCTGGATATAATGTGACTATTGTGACTGGAGATCGAGATTTAACACAATTAACAACCGATAAAGTAACAGTTTCTGTCACAAAAAAAGGCGTTAGTGAAATCGAAAAATTTACACCAGAGCATGTAATGGAAAAATTTGGATTAACACCATTGCAAATTATTGATATGAAGGGATTAGTTGGCGATACGTCAGATAATTATCCCGGTGTTACTAAAGTTGGTGAGAAGACTGCAATTAAATTATTAACAGAATATGACTCAATGGAGAATCTTTACGAAAATATTGATCAATTAAAGAAAAGTAAAATGAAAGAGCATTTAATTGAAGATAAAGATCAAGCATTTATGAGCAAAGATTTAGCCAGAATTCGACAAGATGCACCTATCACAATCGATTTTCCTGATACAAAATGGGATGGAAAAGACTTAGATAAGTTAGTTGCTTTCTATGAAAAAATGGATTTTAAAAAATTTTTAAGTCAATTAAATTTAAATTCAGCATCAGATAGTGTAGAAATGAATTTATTTCCAGAACCTAAAAAGACAGATTATAAAGTATTAACTAGTGATAATTTAGATGAATTATCTAAATTATCACAACCAATTTCTTTTTATTTAGAGATGTTGGAAGATAATTATCATACAGCAGATTTTGATGGATTTGCGATAGGTGATGGCAATCAATTTTTCGTAACACGAGATGTTGATTTGTTAAAATCTAAAACTTTAGTTTCAATTCTTTCAAATGATAAAATTAAAAAGAATGTATTTAATTTTAAACGTAATTATGTAGCATTGAACCGATTGGACATTCAACTTGCAGGAACTGAATTCGATCTTTTGTTGGCTTCATATTTGTTAGATACAAGTGATAATAGTAATGATCTTAGTAAAGTTGCACAGAAACATGATTACTATGACGTTAAGTCTGATGAAGAGGTATATGGTAAAGGCGTTAAACGTGCAATTCCAGAAGATGATGATATTTTCTTTAGTCATATGGCATCGAAAGTTGACGCCTTAAATCTTTTGAAAGAACCATTAATGGCCGGATTAGTTGATCATGAGCAAATGGATTTGTACACGGATATGGAACTTCCTCTTTCACTTGTATTAGCCAAGATGGAAATTCAAGGCATTAATGTGGATGCCGATAGATTGAAGATTATGAAAAAGGAATTTTCAACTATTTTAAGTGATATGGAAACTAAAATTTATAGTGAAGCTGGTGAAGAATTTAATATTAATTCACCAAAACAATTAGGCGTTATTTTATTTGAAAAATTAAAATTACCTGTTGTTAAAAAAACTAAAACAGGTTACTCAACTGCAGTTGATGTTTTAGAACAACTTAGTACAATAGCTCCAATTGCAGATTTAATTTTAAAATATCGACAAATTGCAAAAATTCAATCAACGTATGTTGAAGGATTATTAAAAGTTAGACATGAAGATAAGAAAGTTCATACAAGATACCTACAAACACTGACAGCGACAGGCCGATTATCATCTGTAGATCCTAATCTACAAAATATTCCGGTCCGCGTTCCTGAAGGTAAGAAAATTAGACAAGCATTTATACCTGAACATAAGGGATGGAAAATATTCTCATCTGACTATTCACAAATTGAGTTGCGTGTTTTGGCCCATATTGCGCATGATGCTAATATGCAAGAAGCTTTTAAAGAAGGAATCGATATCCATGCTAATACAGCAATGAAAATTTTTAGTTTAGAATCGCCAGATGACGTGACGTCAAATATGCGTCGAACAGCTAAGGCAGTCAATTTTGGGATTGTTTATGGTATTAGTGATTATGGATTGTCACAAAATATTGGGATTACTAGAAAACAAGCACAAACATTTATTGATACTTATTTAAATGAATTTACAGGCGTTAAGAACTACATGGAAAGCGTTGTGCGTGAAGCTAAAGATAAGGGCTATGTTGAAACATTATTCCATCGTCGTCGTTATTTACCAGATATTAACAGTCGAAACTTTAATTTACGTTCTTTTGCTGAAAGAACTGCAATGAATACCCCAATTCAAGGTAGTGCTGCGGATATTATTAAAGTAGCGATGATTAATATGAACAAAATGTTAGAAGAAGAACATTTACAAGCCAAAATGTTATTACAAGTACATGATGAATTAATTTTTGAAGCACCTGAAGAAGAAATTGCTATCTTGCAAAAGAAAGTTCCTGAAGTTATGGACGCTGCTGTTTCTTTAGAGGTTCCTTTAAAAGTTGAGAGTGCGTTTGGTGATAGTTGGTTTGATACTAAATAAAAAGTGGTTGGGGGTAATTATATGCCAGAATTACCAGAAGTTGAAACGGTTCGAAGAGGTCTTAGTCAATTAGTTATAGGTAAGACAATTAAATCAATTGATGTTTTATGGCCTAAAATTGTATCTGGGGATGTACTAGATTTTAAGCGTGAATTAGAAGGTAGAAAGATTGAATCAATCGATAGACTGGGTAAATACTTACTTTTTCGTTTTGATAGTAAAATGACAATGGTTTCTCATTTAAGAATGGAAGGCAAATATTTTGTCCGTGGATCAGATGAACCAATTGAAAAACATTCCCACGTCATATTTCATTTAACTGATGGGCAAGATTTAAGATACAATGATGTTCGTAAGTTTGGACGCATGCAACTAATCCCCACAGGTCGAGAACGTGAACTTTCGGGACTTAAGAAGCTAGGACCAGAACCGACAGAAGATGATTTTAAGCTCAGTTATTTCAAAAAATATTTATCTCGTAAGCATATGGCAATCAAGCCTGTGTTATTAAATCAAGAAGCGGTTGCTGGTCTTGGAAATATTTATGTTGATGAAGTTTTATGGATGAGTAAAATTAATCCGGAACAGCCAGCAAATTTAATTTCTGATAGGAAATTAGCTATATTACGTAAAAATATTATTCTTGAGCTAGCCACTGCGGTACAAGCTGGTGGAACAACAATTAGATCCTATACGGGTGCGTTTGGTGAGACGGGTTTGTTCCAATTTGATTTGAATGTCTATGGTCAAACAGGAAAACCATGTCCTAGATGCGGAGCGCCTATTGTTAAAATAAAAGTGGCACAACGAGGGACACACTACTGTCCACATTGCCAACCGTTAAAGGAAGTTTAAAAATGACTTATATTCTTGGACTAACTGGTGGCATAGCAACAGGTAAATCAACAGTTAGTCGTATTTTTAGAGAAGAAAATATCACAGTTATTGATGCAGACGTTATTGCGAGACAAGCTGTTGAACCAGAATCTGTAACATTAAAAATAATCATTCAAACATTTGGTGAAAAATATTTATCATTAACCGGGAATTTGAATCGAAAAGAGTTAGGTCAGCTAGTTTTTAATGATGCAACAGAGTTAAAAAAATTGAACGGCATTATGGTTCCTGCTATTAGAAAAGAAATCTTGTCACAAATAGAAGTCCAAAAAAAATTAGGTAGCCAGTTAATTATTTTGGATATGCCTTTATTATTTGAGCAAAACTACCAATTACTTTGTGATGCAGTAATGGTTATCTATGTACCTGAAACAGCACAATTAGAACGTTTAATGAAGCGGGATGAATTGTCTTTAGATGAGGCGATGTTAAGGGTTAAAGCACAATGGCCCATTCAAAAGAAAAAAGATTTAGCAGATTTTGTAATAGATAATTCAACAACGGTTGCCGTTACAAGGGTTCAAGTGCTAAACTGGCTTAGTAATCAAATTAATGGTTAAATAATGTAAATAAAAAATAATGAGGTGTCACAATGAAATGTCCACATTGCCAACATAATGGCTCTCGAGTCGTTGACAGTCGACCAACAGATGAAGGTCGCGTTATCAGACGACGTCGTGAATGTGAAAATTGTGAATTTAGATTCACAACATTTGAACGAGTTGAAGCTACACCACTACTTGTTATTAAAAAAAATGGAACACGTGAAGAATTTAATCGTGAAAAGATTCTTAAAGGTATTATCAGTTCTGCTGAGAAAAGACCAGTTTCAATGAAAGCTATCACTCATCTTGTGGATCAAGTGGAAAATAATGTTAGAGCATTAGGTGAAAATGAAATTTCTAGCCAACTAATTGGTGAATATGTTATGGGATTATTGGCTGATGTAGATGAAATTGCGTACATTAGATTTGCTAGTGTTTATCGCCAATTTAAAGATATGAGTGTTTTCTTAAAAGAATTAAATGAAATGATGGCTCGTGATAAAACACCTACAGATAAACCGGATTTGAAGGAATGATAATCAATGATTGATATATGCGGAAATATGAGTCCGAAAGACGGTTATGTCGTTTTAATGGATGAAAAAGTTACAAATGATGATATTGAACGACTAGACTACTTGTATCAACCTGTTATGGGTGTGATTGCGAGTGGTCTATTTGCTCTATTGAAAGGTGAGGCAGGTCAAAATCCACAATTATCTAATCGAAAGATGCATAGTGAATTACTTGCATTACTAAATATTGACATAGCAATGTTTTATGAAGCAAGAAGTGCCCTTGAAGCTTTAGGGCTTTTGAAGAGCTTTGAAAAAGAGGATGCAATAGGAAAAGTTGTTGTCTATCAATTGCGTCGACCTTTGCAAGCAACTGATTTTTTTACAGATGATTTACTAAGCACTTTACTCTGGGAATCGATTGGTGATGGTAGGTACAAAGAAATTACCACTCGATTTGCGTTACCAATTTTAAAATTAGATGGCTTCAAAGAAACATCTAAAAGTTTCTTAGATGTTTTCCAAGTTAATCAAGATCATTTGTCTAATAAACCTGATATTATTTCTGAAAGTAAAAAAGTTTTTTCAACGGACAAGAAGATACCGAAAAAGTTAGTTGAGTCAGGTAGTATTGAGTCATTTGATTTTAAATTTTTTATTGAACTACTGGAAAAGAGTTTCGTTTCTTTGGATAATATCAATGAACAGCGGGATTTAATTATTTCAGAGCATCTCTTGTATGGTATTGATGAAATCGAAATGGCCCAATTTATTGGAGATTCAGCTGACTTATCAACAAATGAAGTTGATTATAATTCATTCAAGCAACATATTGCTCACAAATATAATCAACAAATTAAACTGAAAAAACAAGAAGATTTAACAAGTAGTGATAATAAAAAGGTTAATATGAAATCTGTTGAAACGCTAAAAAAAGTTGGTTTTTCTGAAGAGGATTCGCAGTTAATTCTTGCGAGTGAAGCCTATAAACCTTTTGATTTTTTGAAATCGTTAAAAGAAAGCAAGGGTGGATATGTCACTGACAGTGAAGCATATCTGTTACAGCAACTTATTCAACGACAGATATTTTCTAATTCAGTCATTAATATTCTGATTCATTACATTTTGATTGACCGTGATTTATCAACACTTAATAAATCGTTTGTCGATACTATGGCTAATGATTGGTCACAGCAAAAAGTGAAGACACCTGAAGAAGCCATTAATCAGGTTCGACAATTTAACAATAAAAAGACTGAAACTAAGGCGTCAAACCAACGACAAAGAAAAATAATTAAAAAAGAGACATTGCCTGATTGGGCTAAAGATGACTATCAAGCACCAAAAGTGGATGTAAAAGTTGATAAGGATGAACTAAAAAGACAACTTGCTGAATTTAATAAAACAGCACCCAAAGGAGGAAAATGATGGAAGATTTAGGGACAGAAATCAAAAAATTTCTTGAAAAGGACAACCTGAGTGAAAGATATCCTAATGTTAATTATCGTGATTTAATGAGAAAAGTTTATGAAGATTCAGATGTCATCGCTTTTTTAGATAGAAATAAAGCTGAATTAACAGAGGATAGTATTCGACGCGCTGATGCAAAATTGTATGAATTCTTATCTGAAAAAAATAAAATTATTCTTGGTAAAGGAATGATAGCACCAGGTTATAAGCCACAATTGGTTTTGAATAATCATATGATTGATGTTTCCTATGTACCAACAGATTCTTTTATCGAGGCTCAAAAAAGTAGAGCATTAGCTAAGCGAGTTAAATCAATGAGTATGTCTAAAGATATCAAAAACGCGACTATGAATGGCTTTGATATGGATGAACGTGGGGATGCACTTAGCCAGAGTTTAAAATTTATAACAACATTTGTTGATAGTCCTAAATCTTATCACCAAGCAATGTATTTTTATGGTAGCTTTGGCGTTGGTAAAACATATCTTTTAGGTGCTATGGCCAATGAATTAGCAAGTCGAGGATACCAAACGACTTTAATGCATTTCCCTAGTTTTGCAGTTGAAATTAAAAATGCTATTAGTGATAATCGTGTTTATGACATGCTAAATGCTGTTAAAAAATCTGAAATTTTAATGATTGATGATATTGGTGCCGATGCAATGTCTAGTTGGGTTCGTGATGATATTTTAGGTGTTATTTTACAATATCGCATGCAAGAAGAATTACCAACTTTCTTTAGTTCTAATTTTTCGATGAAACAACTAGAAGATGAGCATTTACGTATTAGTCAAAAGGGTGAAGACGAGCCTCTTAAGGCAAAAAGAATTATGGAACGAATTCACTTTTTAGCAAAAGAAGTTAAGATTGTTGGAAAAAATCGTCGACCTAAATAAGAATAATAGTTGCTAAATTTCACTAAAAATGGTTAAATAGTTATTAAATTGATACGGAAGATTACATTCTTTTTTTATGTCCGCAGGGAGGGAAAGCATAGCTGAAAGCTTTTCTGGCAGAGAATAAGTGATGACCACTTCCATAATGTTGCCTGATTTTTATCAGGTCGGATTGGATCCGTTAAAATCTATGGAGAAAGTTTTGTTTCGGCAAAACTTTGAATTTGGGTGGAACCACGTTAATCGACGTCCCTAATACACGATTTTATTTGTGTATTAGGGACTTTTTTTGTATCAAAAAATATTAAAACAATGGAGGAAGTTAACATGTCAAAAATAAATATTACATTTCCAGATGGCGCAGTTAAAGAGTTTGATTCAGGTATTACGACTGAAGACGTTGCAAAGTCAATTAGTCCTAGTTTAGCTAAAAAATCAATTGCCGGTAAATTCAATGGTGTTTTGGTTGATTATCTTCGTCCATTAGAGGCAGACGGCGCTATCGAAATTGTTACTAAAGAATCTGCAGACGGATTAATCGTTTTATGGCATACAGCTGCTCAAGTTTTAGCTAATGCGTTACAACAATTATACCCAGGTATGAAATTTGGTATGAGTTCTGATATTGAAAATGGTTTCTATTTTGATACAGATAATGGTGAAACACAAGTTAGCGTTGATGATTTGAAGAAAATTCAAGATAAGATGAAATCAATTGTTAAAGAAAATTTGAAAATTGAACGTCAATTAGTTTCAAAAGCTGAAGCTCTTGAATTATTTGCTGGTGACCCATATCGTGCTGAATTAGTAGTTGAAGCTACTGATGAAAATGGACAAGTTGAAATTTACAAACAAGGTGAATTCGTTAACTTAAGCGATGGCGCACAATTACGCTCAACTGCTGATGTTAAAATTTTCCAATTATTATCAGTTGCTGGTGCATATTGGCAAGGTAAATCAAGTAATCCGATGTTACAACGTGTTTATGGTACAGCGTTCTTTAAACAAAAAGATTTAGATGCTGAATTAGTTCGTCGTCAAGAAGCACGTGAACGCGATCATCGAGTAATTGGTAATGACTTAGATTTATTCTTTGTAGATCCAAAAGTTGGTGCAGGATTACCATACTGGTTACCTAATGGTGCTACAATTCGTCGTACGATTGAACGCTACATTGTTGATAAGGAAGTTTCAAATGGTTATGATCATGTTTACACACCAATCTTAGCCAACTTGGATTTATATAAAACTTCTGGTCATTGGGACCATTATCGCGAAGACATGTTCCCACCAATGGACATGGGTGATGGCGAAGAGTTAGAGTTACGTCCAATGAACTGTCCTTCACATATTCAAGTTTACAAGCATCATATTCGTTCATATCGTGATCTTCCTATCAGAATTGCTGAATTAGGAATGATGCATCGTTATGAAAAATCAGGTGCACTTTCTGGTTTACAACGTGTACGTGAAATGACATTAAATGATGGTCATACTTTCGTTGCTCCTGATCAAATTCAAGAAGAATTTAAAAGCGTCCTTCGTTTAATGATGGAAGTTTATGATGACTTTGGGATTGCTGACTATTCATTCCGTTTGAGCTATCGTGATCCAGCTAACACAGAGAAATACTTTGATGATAATGAAATGTGGACAAAATCACAAAGTATGTTAAAAGGTGCTATGGATGATTTAGGCTTAGATTACTACGAAGCTGAAGGAGAAGCAGCATTTTACGGTCCTAAATTAGATGTTCAAACAAAAACAGCGTTAGGAAATGATGAAACGTTATCAACAATTCAATTAGATTTCATGATGCCTGAAAAATTTGAATTATCATACATCGGTGATGATGGTGAAGAACACCGTCCTGTTATGATTCATCGTGGACTTGTTTCAACGATGGAACGTTTTACAGCTTACTTAACAGAAATGTACAAAGGAGCATTCCCAACTTGGTTGGCTCCTAAACAGGTAACAATTATTCCTGTTAAAAACGATCTTCATGCCGATTATGCGCATGATTTACGTGCTAACTTAGTTGCTCGTGGTGTACGAGTAACGGTTGATGAACGTAACGAAAAGATGGGTTATAAGATGCGTCAAGCGCAAGTTACTAAAGTACCTTATATTTTAGTTGTCGGTGATAATGAAGTAGCTGAAAATACAGTTTCTGTTCGTCGACATGGTGAAGATGATTCAAATATCTTTACAAAAGAAGATTTTATTAACAACATTACAAAAGAAATTGCCAACTATAGTCGTAAAGCATAAAAAAGACTCATTTTAATTTGCTTGACAATGAGTCTTCAAGTTGGTATGATATAAAAGTTAAGAAAAAGCAGAGGCTCCCGCTTCTCGCCTGAAGAGACAAAGAGTCTCTGGGCAGAATATTATTGAAATTAAATTCCAATTAAAATGGATTTCAAGCGGGCTGCGATAATTTATTATTGTTGCCCGTTTTTCTGTGTTTTTTCTCAAAAAAATTTGGAGGTGCATTGCCATAGCAGTTGATAAAGTAGACAAAATGGTCAATGAAGGTATCCGCGCATCGGAACTTCGTTTGATCGGTGATGATGGCGAACAACTTGGTGTTAAAACGAAACAAGAAGCACTAGATATGGCAGAAATTGCTAATTTAGATGTTGTTGTTGTTGCCGCTAACTCAAAACCACCTGTTGCTAAGATTATGGATTACGGGAAGTACCGTTTCGAATTACAAAAGAAACAAAGAGAAGCCCGTAAAAACCAAAAGATTGTTAATGTTAAAGAAGTTAGACTTAGTCCAACGATTGATATTAACGATTTCAATACAAAATTGAAAAATGCCTCAAAATTCCTTGCAAAAGGTGATAAGGTTAAAGTATCAATTAGATTTAAAGGCCGTGCAATTACGCATAAAGAAATCGGACGTGATGTCTTGAATCGCTTCGCTGACGCAGCTAAAGAAGTTGCATCAGTTGAATCAAGAGCGAAGATGGATGGACGTAGTATGTTCATGATGCTTGCACCTAAGGCTGAAAAGTAAAGCTATATTAGGAGGATATTAGATTATGCCAAAACAAAAGACTCATCGTGCATCAGCAAAACGTTTTAAACGTACAGGAAATGGTGGCTTAAAACGCTCTAAAGCATATACAAGTCATCGTATGCATGGTAAAACTAAGAAACAACGTCGTCAATTAAGCAAATCAACTACAGTGTCAGCATCAGATAACAAGCGTATCAAACAAATGCTTTCACAAATGAAATAATAAATATAAATTAGACAATTGATGCCATTTTTAAATGGCTCAATAAGGAGGAATTTTCATGCCACGAGTTAAAGGTGGAACCGTTACACGTCAACGTCGCAAAAGAATGCTTAAATTAGCAAAAGGTTACCGTGGATCAAAACATATCCAATTTAAGGTAGCTAAACAACAAGTAATGAAATCGTACCAATATTCATTCCGTGATCGCCATCAAACAAAACGTAACTTCCGTCGTCTATGGATTGCACGTATTAACGCTGCAGCACGTATGAATGGTTTAAGTTACAGCAAGATGATGCATGGCTTGAAATTAGCTGAAATTGAAGTTAACCGTAAAATGTTAGCTGAATTAGCTGTTAAAGATTCAGCAGCATTTGCTGCTGTTGCAGAAGAAGCTAAAAAAGCATTAAGTAAATAATAACTTTTAAGAGGATACTTGACCAATTGTCAAGTATCCTCTTTTTTTAATAAAATTTCTGTAAATAAGTTAAGTATGTTATTTTTAGTGAAATCAAAAAAATTTTATGTGATATCAATGATTATGGTCTATGTAACTAATAAGACAAAATATAATCTTAAAAAGAGCAATATAAAATTGAAATAACTCGTTTCTATTATTTTAAAATGAGAAAATAAAATTAATTTCATTTGTTTTCATGGAAAACATGCAATTTTGTTGAAAGTACATTATACTTAGATTATTATTCTAAAATTGAGGTAGCTAACATGCTTGAGAGATATAAACCAACTTGGATGGTTGAATCAATTTATGATTTAACACCAGAGGATTTACAAAATCATGGAATTAAAGTTGTTATGACTGATTTAGACAATACATTAATTGCATGGGATAACCCAAACGGAACCCCAGAATTGAAGAATTGGTTAGAGCTTATAGCTGCGGCTTCAATTCCAGTGATTGTTGTATCTAACAATAGTCACGAACGTATTGAAAAGGCACTGGAACATATTGGATTACCATTTGTTTCCAGAGCTCTAAAACCATTTACAAAAGGAATTAACCAAGTTAAAAATGAATTTAAGATGAATAATCAAGATTTAGTTTTAATAGGTGATCAATTGATGACTGATATTGCTGCTGCGAATAATGCGGGCATTAAAAGTATATTGGTTAAACCACTTGTTGAATCAGACGCTTGGAATACAAAACCTAATCGTTTCATTGAAAAAAGAATTAAAAATCACTTAATTAAAAAACACGATTTTAAAACTAAATGGGGGAATTCATTGGATGACTGACATAATTGAAGTACCAGAAATTGACGAAGATCTTTTTTGTATTGGCTGTGGCTCAAAAATTCAAAGTGAAGAAGTAGATGAATTAGGCTATACACCTAAATCCGCAGTAAAAAAAGGACTTGAAACAAATGAACTATATTGCCAAAGATGTTTTAGACTACGACATTACAATGAAATTGCTGACGTTAAGTTAACTGATGATGATTTCCTAAAATTATTGAATCAAATTGGTAGTGCTGATGCATTAATCGTCAACGTTATTGATATTTTTGATTTTAATGGTAGTCTAATTCCTGGATTACATCGATTTGTGGGTGATAATCCTGTTTTAATGGTTGGAAATAAAGCTGATTTATTGCCTAAGTCATTGAGACGTTCGAAGTTAAAGGATTGGATGAGACAACAAGCTAATTTACAAGGATTACGACCAATTGATGTTGCATTGACAAGTGCAACAAAAAACTTTGCGATTGATGAATTATTAGAATTAATTGAAAAGTATCGTGAAGGCCGTGATGTGTACGTTGTTGGAGTAACTAATGTTGGTAAATCAACATTGATTAATCAAATCATTAAACAAAGAACAGGTGTCCAAGACCTGATTACAACTTCAAGATTCCCAGGAACTACGCTTGATAAGATTGAAATTCCATTGGACGATGATCGAGCTTTAATTGATACACCAGGTATTATTCATCAAGACCAGATGGCTCATTATCTATCAGGTAAGGCGCTAAGATTAGTTTCTCCTCAAAAAGAAATTAAACAACGCGTCTATCAGTTAAATGAAAACCAAACATTATTCTTTGGGGCTGTTGCAAGATTTGATTACATTTCAGGGGGAACTCCTGGTGTTGTCGTTTATCTTGATAATGATTTAATGATTCATAGAACAAAAACTGAGACTGCAAGTGAATTTTATGAGAAACATGCTGGTGGTTTATTAAATCCACCAACAGATGATGAAATGAACGACTTCCCAGAATTAGTTCGTTTTGAATTTAAAGCAACACAAAAAAGTGATTTAGTTTTTGCCGGACTTGGATGGGTAACCATTAATGAGGGTGCTAAAGTCGCTGGCTGGGCACCAAAAGGTGTTTCGGTTCTTTTACGTAAAGCAATGATATAAGAGGAGTTAACTAACATATGACATTAAGAGGCAAACAAAAAAGATATCTACGCAGTCAGGCACATCATTTACGTCCACTTTTCCAAGTTGGAAAAGAAGGCGTGTCTACTAACTGGTTAAACCAAATTCGCGAAGCAATTGAAAAACGCGAATTAATCAAAATTAACATGCTACAAAATGCAACAATTGATACAAATGAAGTTCGTATTTTTATTGAATCTAATAGTTCAATTCAAGTTGTTCAAGTGATTGGTCATACATTAGTGCTTTATCAAGCAGCAACAGATGTCGAAAATCGAGATATCTCTGACAAAGTTAATTTACTCGCTTAATTTAAAATTTTGAGGAGGTTTTTAGCTTGACTATTCAAGTCCAAAAATTAAAAGAAATTAATTTAGTTACGAAATTTAAGACTAAACCCATTCTTGATAATACGAAAAAGCGTGTTGGAATTCTCGGGGGTACGTTTAATCCGCCTCACTTAGGTCATTTAATAATTGCTGATCAAGTTTGTCAGCAATTAGGATTAAGTGAAGTTCGATTTATGCCGGATGCAACACCACCACATGTGGATAAAAAGGAAGCAATTGATGCAAAGTATCGCCTTGATATGGTTAATCAAAGTATCGCGGATAACGATAAGTTTAAGCTGGAAGATACTGAAATTAATCGCGGTGGTATTAGCTACACCTATGACACTGTGGTTGCTTTAAAAGCAGCTCATCCGGAAAATGATTACTATTTTATTATTGGCGGCGATATGGTAGATTATTTACCGAAATGGTCTCGTATTGATGAATTAGTAAAATTAGTACATTTTGTTGGAGTTAAACGAACGGGATTTGAACAAACAAGTCAGTATCCTATACTTTGGGTTGATGTACCAACAATTGATATTAGTTCAACACAAATTCGAGATAAGATAAAAAAAGGCTGTTCAATTAATTATTTAGTACCTAAGGCAGTCTCAAATTATATTGAGAAAGAAGGGTTGTATCGTGAATAATTTAGTTTATTCTAATAATCTTTTTAGTGGAACTAGAGAAGAATTAGTACAGATTTTGAAGGAAACTTTGAGTGAAAAAAGATTTCAGCATGTGTTAAATGTTGAAAAATCTGCAATTGAACTTGCTCAAAATAATAATGGTGATATTGAAAGAGCAAGTATTGCTGGACTTATTCATGATTATGCCAAGGAGCGGACAGATGACACCTTTATCAGAACAATTAAGCAAAAACATATGGATCCTGATTTATTAAATTGGGGGAATGCTATCTGGCATGGAATTGTTGGCGCAGAGTTGATACATGATGAATTAGGTATTACAGATGATAAAATTTTAACATCAATTGTGAAGCATACGACAGGCGATGTTGAGATGGATTTGTTGGATAAAATTGTCTACGTCGCTGATTTCATCGAAGAAGGTAGGACGTTCTCTGGCGTTCTTGAAGCACGAAAAAAAGCATTTGAAAGTTTGGATGCAGCTGTTGGATTTGAAACAAAACATACACTAAGTTATTTAATTAATACCAATAAAAGAGTGTATCCTAAAACAATTTTGACCTTTAATAAATGGGTCGCAGAATAGAGGAGTAATAATGAATAGTATAGAAAAATTAGAAATCGCAGTTAAGGCTGCTGACAGTAAACGTGGCGAAAAGACGGTGGCTATTGATGTCCATGAAATTAGTCTATTAGCTGATTATTTCATGGTGACACAAGCTGACTCAGCTCACCAAGTTAAGGCTATCGTCAAAGAAATTCAAGATCAAGAAGAACTAGCAGGTGTTGAAGTCCGTCGTATTGAAGGACGTAATTCAACTAGTTGGGTTTTATTAGATTTTGGAGATTTAATTGTGCATGTATTTAAAACTGAATCACGTGAATTTTATGATCTTGAAAAATTCTGGTCTGAAGGCGCATCTGTAGATTTATCAGCATGGATTGAAGAATAATGATTTATACCACCTTTTCAAAATTGTATGATCAATTAATGGATCCTGATTTATATGATTCTTGGCAAACATTTGTCGAAACACAAGTTCCTGATAAGAAAACTGAAATTCTTGAATTAGCTTGTGGTGCAGGTCAATTAGCAATTGCTTTAACGCAATCTGGTTATTCAGTCGTTGGTTTAGATTTATCTGAAGAAATGTTATCAATTGCTGACCAACACGCACAGGATGCGAATGTATCCTTGCCTTTAGTACAAGGTGATATGATGAATTTGGAAGAGGCAGAGTTACCACAATTTGATGCGGTAACTTGTTTTGCTGACTCATTTTGTTATTTACCTGACGCTGATGCTGTAGGAAACGTTTTTAAATCAATTCATGGATTACTACAAGAAAATGGTCGATTCATTTTTGATGTTATCTCAACCTATCAAACGGATGAGATTTATCCAGGTTATATGTACAACTATCAGGATGATGATCAAGCTTTTTTGTGGTCAACATTTAAAGATGAAGAGCCACACAGTGTCGTTCATGAATTAACTTTTTTTGTCAAAAATGATACTAACTGTCAATTTGAACGTCTAACTGAGGACCATCATGAACGAACATATTCAGTTAATACGTATACTGAATTGTTAAAAAATGCTGGATTTAAGAATATTAAAATTTCGGCTGATTTTGGCACAAGTCAAGTTGATGATAAAACAACAAGACTATTTTTTGTCTGCGATAAATAGGAGTGAGTTACTTGGACACGACTGGGGTTATTGTTGAATATAATCCGTTTCATAACGGACATTTGTATCAGATTAATCAAATAAAAGAAAAGTATCCTGATACGACGATTATTGCCCTTATGAGCGGACAATTCTTACAGAGAGGTATTCCAGCTGCACTTGATAAAGAGAGCCGTACGGAGCAAGCATTGCAATCTGGTGTTGATTTAATAGTTGAGTTACCCGTTGCATTTTCTGTTCAACCGGCTGATTTGTTTGCTCAAGGTGCCATTAAATTATTGGCCGGATTAAAGATAACCAGACTTGTTTTTGGTGCTGAACATCCTGATTTGGATTTTATGACTATCGCAACTGAAATTCAAACGTTAGATAGTGAGTTTAATCAGTTTAATGAAACGTATGCCACACAATATCAACGAGCTGTTTTTGAAAAAACAGGTGTTCAAATTAATCGGCCTAATGATTTGTTAGGTTTAGCTTATGCTGAAGCCTGCATAGCCGAAAAAGCCGAAATCCAGTTATGTCCGATTCAACGTATAGAGGCTGATTACCATGAAACAAAATTTGTTGATACTCAAAAAATTACAAGTGCAACAGCAATTAGATTAGCAGTTCAACATCAAGAATCGATTGTAGAAGTTGTTCCTAATCAAACTCGACTTGATTCAGAAAATGAAAGATGGGCCGATTGGACAGATTTTTGGCCATATCTTCGATATCAGTTGAGTCTATCAACACCAGGTCAATTATCGTCGATTTATGGCATGTCTGAGGGTATTGAGTATCGTTTGTTGCAGCAGTACGAAAAGTTGCCTGACGAGGCTAATTTTGATGATTGGGTCCAAGCCGTTAAGTCGAAACGAGTAACTTATACAAAAATCTCAAGACTAGCAACTTATATTTTGTTACAAATAAAGCAAAATGAAATTGACAAACAATATAAGCAGCCTTATTATCATGTCTTAGGGTTCTCAAAAAAAGGTCAAACGCTGCTTAATCATTTAAAAAAGGAAGTGCCATATCCTATAATAACAAAAATTAGTAAAAAGGATAAAGAGGGACTTTACCAATTAGATTATCGAGCAGGAATTATTTATGGGCTAGTTAGTCATAAAAAATCGGATCTTTTTAGAAGACCTAAACAAATTAATTAACATACTGTCAAGGATATACCATTGACAATGTTTTTAATCACAGGTATAATCATAAGCGTTGCATTAGGAGGCATATTTGCATGAAATGGTCCTTAGTTGAGTTAAAAAAACAAAGTGATGAACCACTTCAAGTTGACGAAATGTTAAACCTTTCCGAAGGATTAATGCTGCGCAACAAAACAATTACAGCTGTTTCAGAAGTCCATGTTACGGGCATTCTGTCAGCAGATCATCAAGATGTCATTGGTCATTTTAACGTTAGTTTAACAGTTGAAATGCCATCAACACGATCATTAAAGAGTGTCGATGTCCCATTAAATTTTTCAGTTGATGAATTTTATGTAGGCTATCGCGATAAAGCACTTGAACGGTTTGATAAAAATGATGTTGTAATTATTTTGGAAGAAGATATGCTCAATTTGAATTCTGTGATAGAGGATAATGTGTTATTACAGATTCCGATGCAGATACTGACTGATGATGAGAGAAAAGCAGAAGATTTACCAACCGGAGACGACTGGGAAGTTCTTACTGAAGATAAACTCGTACAGGTTAGAAAAGAAAAAGTTGATCCTCGATTTGCCTCATTACAAAATTTTTTTGATAATGATGGTTCTGAAGAGGAATAAACATAACAATACTTTTATTAAAAGTTTTGGATAATTTTAAAGGAGGTGTTTGATAATGGCAGTACCAGCACGTAAAACATCAAAAACACGTAAGAGAATGCGTCGTACGCATTACAAGTTAACTGTCCCAGGTATGAGCGCTTGCCCTAACTGTGGCGAATTAAGAAAATCACATTATGTATGTCCTAGCTGTGGTTTTTATGACGGAAAAGAAGTCGTAAAAGTAAACAACTAAATCTACATTAAGTAAAAAGCCTTAACAACCATGGTGTTAAGGCTTTTTCTGTACAAAAAAAATAAGATTCAATTGAATCTTATTTTTTTTCACTAATTTTCAAACTTATAATTTTGAAGTCTGTCTCTGGATCAAAAAATTGAAAAGGTAATTTGGCATGGCTTTCAATATAAGTTACATTTTTAGCCGGTGTTTTAACAGCCTTAAAAGTGGGCGATTTGATAGATTTAATTAAATCTATCAAATCTAGAAGTAATAACTCTGGTTTGTTACTAAGATTAGACCAGCCTGAAAATTCGGAACGATAATTTTTAAAGATTGTTTTTCTTATCGGACTGATGAAAGCATTACTACTGTCATTTTCGTAAGGAATTGACTGAGATGCGATAGTGTGCTGACTTGTGGTACTATAAATTTGAATTCGACTATCTTTTAAATCTAAAAAATCGGCCGTTAATAATTTGTCGTTAACTTGGACAACTAAGTCAAAAGTAGGGATATTGTTAGAAAATTCTGCTTTTGCGCGACTGTATAAAAAAGTATCGATGGCATAATATAATTCTTGTACTTCAACTAATTTCATATTTGAAAGACCTCCTGAAATCAGTATAACAAAAAAAGGTAAAATAGATAGGAATTTTTGATGTCTAGTGTATAATTGACGTTGAAAGTTAAATGGGTTTATTGACAAAGTCGGTAGCTGATACTTTCTTAGATTACATGGTTTTTGATTCACAAAAAATTAAAGAAATGTAGGAGGTATTATAATGGATAAAGCACAAATTGGTGTTATTGGAATGGCTGTTATGGGTAAAAATCTCGCATTGAATGCTGAGAGTCGTGGCCGTACGGTAGCTATTTATAATAGAACGGGAGCTAAAACTGAGCAAGTTATGAAAGACCACTCAGAAAAAAAATTAGTACCCAGCTACTCAATTAAGGATTTTGCAGATTCATTAGAAAAACCTAGAAGAATTATTATCATGGTAAAAGCTGGCAAACCAACTGATGCTGTTATTGCAGAACTATTACCATTCTTAGATAAAGGTGATGTTTTAATTGATGGTGGTAATACTTACTTTGAAGATACAGTACGCCGTAATGCAGAATTAGATAATTCTGGAATTAACTTTATTGGAATGGGCGTTTCAGGTGGCGAAATTGGTGCACTTGAAGGACCATCAATGATGCCAGGTGGCCAAAAAGAGGCATATGACCTTGTTGCACCAATTCTTGAGGAAATGTCTGCTAAAGCTAGCGATGGGACACCATGTGTGACTTATATCGGTCCTAACGGTGCTGGTCATTATGTTAAGATGGTTCATAATGGAATTGAATATGGTGATATGGAATTAATTTCTGAATCATATCATTTGTTAAGAGATTTATTAGGCCTCTCAGTTGATGAAATCGCTGATATCTTCTCTGACTGGAACAAAGGTGAATTGGATAGTTACTTGATCGAAATTACTGCTGATATCTTAACACGTAAAGATGATTTAGGCACTGGTAAACCTATTGTTGATGTTATCCTCGATCGTGCTGGAAATAAAGGTACTGGTAAGTGGTCATCACAGAGTGCACTTGAATTAGGTGTTCCTCAGTCAGTTATTTCTGAATCTGTTTATGCACGTTACATTTCAGCAATGAAAGAAGAACGTGTTGAAGCAAGTAAAGTTTTACCTAAACCAGAAGTTAAATTAGGTGAATTAGATAAAAAAGAATTAATTGAAAAAATTCGTGAAGCATTATACTTTAGTAAAATCATGAGTTATGCACAAGGATTTGAACAATTACGTGTTGCCTCAGAACATTATGAATGGGATTTAAACTTTGGTGATATGGCTAAGATTTGGCGTGCTGGATGTATCATTCGTGCCCGTTTCTTACAAAATATTACTGACGCATTTGACGAAAAAGCTGATTTAAATAACATCTTATTAGATGGTTACTTCAAAGATATTGTTAAAAAATATCAAGAATCAGTTCGAGATATCGTTGGTATTGCTGTTAAAGCTGGTATTCCAGTTCCTGGATTCAGTGCAGCAATTACGTATTACGATCAATACCGTTCAGAAGTTTTACCTGCTAATTTAATTCAAGCACAACGTGATTACTTTGGTGCTCATACGTATGAACGTACTGATAAACCAGGTTCATTCCACTATACTTGGTATACTGAACAATAAAAAAAGTTAATAAATATACTAAAAAAGGCTATCTAACAACGATTTAAAAGTTGTTAGATAGGCCTTTTTTTCTTTTGGTTACGCTTTTGGTTACGTTTGAGTTAAGTATCTAAATATTGTAATAGTTTTGAAGTTACTGTTATATAGATTTGGGTAATCCTTACATTGGAATGACCAAGTAGATCTTCAATGCTGTTAAAGGAGGTACCGACTCCATGTAAAATTAACAAACACAAAATTGTTATCACTCTTTAAAAATTAACGTTGATATCCTAAATTTGGAGAAGTGACTTTTCCAGTAGATTTATTGACGTCAAATTCTACCATGTGTGTTTCAGTATCGAAGACGGATACAATATATTTATTACCTTTATCTAAAGTATCGCTTGATTTAACTTTTGGTTCCCAGTCGCTTGTCTCATTATTGAATGATTTAAAATAGCTTAAAGCAAGTGATTCAGCTTTTGATTGCGTCATCTTAGTTGATGTAGATGAACTTGTAGATTTTTCAGTGGTAGTAACGTTATTTTTCTCAGCCTCAATACTAGAAGAGCTTGCGGCAATAGAACTTTCAGCTGCGGTAATTGAAGAACTTGCAGCTGAGATGCTAGATGCTTGAGCAGATGATTCTGATGATGCTTTACTTTCGGAAGTTGCTTTTTTTATGGACTCTTTCTTACTTGATTCCTTTTTAGCTTTTATAATACTAGATGATGCAGCCTCAGAAGATGAAGAATCCTTACTTGTATTCTTGCTATTCCCACATGCAGTTAGTGAAAGTAGTGTGATGGCAGTAATCCCGACTATTGTTATTTTTTTATTCATAACACAAATTCCTCCAAATATTTTTATAGTAAAAAGCGAGCAGTGGGAATTGAACCCACTCGAAGTATCTATACGCCCGTTATCTATTTGTTTAATTTAGTGTACTAGTACCATCCCTATAATTAAGAGTAACACCGGCCTCTACATTAAAAATGTAAGTATTGAATTTAATTGAGGAGCTACCAATAGATTGAGCTTCCATTTGTACGCCACGAGCAAGAAGTTCATCTCCTCTGAATATTGGAGTAACGCGGTATCTAATATAGTTATTAGGATGTTCTTTAAGGTAAGTAGCTATATCCATTTCATGGGCAAGCATTTCAGGTGCATTCAGTTCACGAGTACCCGTAATTAAATTCTTTGGATTATTGTTCTGACCTGATAATTGATAACCAATTAAATGGCTACGATTATATAACCATCCGTTACTAATACGTTTATTTTTCCAGCCAGTAGGGTTCCAAGTTAACCCTTCGCGTTTCGCGGTAGGCATTAAAGATTTACTTAACATTGCATTGGCGGTTCCAGCACGATTCAGAGAATCTAGGTTGCTGTACGCTTCCCAAGTACCTTTACTAGTAGATAGGGTGCTTTCGCTGAAAGTAGGAATATTATTATTAACTTCTATTTCAGATTTATCACTATAGTTTAGAGATGATAAATCAAGTGTCTTAGATTTTTTAGTTGTTTCTTTTTTTGAAGAATCTTTACTATCATATTTAGCTAACTTATTTTTTAATTCTTTGATTTCTTTGTTAAGTTTGTCTAATTTCACTTGTTCTTTATCAACTTTATTATTAATTTCTTCTGCTTGCTTTTTGGCAGTATAGTCGTAAGTAACATGTGAATCAGATTTTGCTAAAACGGTAGTCGTGTTACTGATACCAATAAAAGTGAATGATAAAATTAGAACACGTATTAATAAATGATTAGTTGATTTCATTATTTTTTCGCCTTTCTATATCCAGCATCTTGAGCGGCTTGTTCTGTTTGGAAAGTAATCGCATTTGATTTACTCATTTTATAACCAGTTTGACCGGGAGTATGGTAAATTTTAGAATTAGTATTACCGATGATGGATCCTCCGCCAGTAGTAACAGAATCTGCGTTAGATGAATCCGTAGATGTAGAATTATTTTCTTTTTGAACGCTGTTAAAATGTTCTTGTTCTTTTTTTGCAGCTAGTCTTTGAGAACTTTCAGATTTAGATTTAGCTTTAGATTCACTTTCTTTTTCAGAAGTGGCTTTAGATTCTTTCTCATTTAATTTTTTACTCAATGATTCAGCTTCAGATTCTTTTGAAGAAACTTCTTTTTTTATAGATTCATATTTTGACTCTGCCTTTTTCTTATCGGCAGAGCCAACTTTTGTTACGGTAGTAAGGGGCGATTGTTTTTTAGTTGGTTCGGCCTGACTAGTCATCCCAATGCCTACAAGTGAAATGATCAGTACAGCAGTAGGGTACCAAACCCGTTTCTTGATTTTAGTGTATATATTTGGATTTTTAGTTTTTGTCATAAATCTTTTAACTGTGTAGTAAATAATAAAATATATTGAAATAAAAAAAATAAGTGCAAATAAAACGTTCATAATACGTGTTCCTCCAAAGATTTTTGTAATGTAAAATAAGCAATAAAAATTGTCTCAGTAATAAAAGTTATGTTGGTAATCTTTTTAAGACAGAAAGCTTGATTGGGCGGAACTAGATTCTTTGACACTAGCATTTCTACTTGAAGAAGGTGCAGTGATACCAATTAGAACGAGTAAAATAAATGAGATTAGGAAACTAAATAATATTAATTTTCTTGCATGATTAGTATCCTTTTTGTTAATTTTTGCGATAATAAATTTAATAACATATACCAAAAATGTGATAAAAGTAGTAATAAATAAGAGAGCGAAAAAGATACTCATGTGGAAAATCCTCCAGAAATAATATTTTTAGTGAAATATTGCGTAATTAGATTATGATGGACATACTCTATATCAATACAATTTTACTATTAAACTTTATAATAGTATATGAAAATAATTATTAGATGAACGTTATGAATATGTCACATTGGGATTAACGTTAAGACGTTAGTTTATGGATATGAAAGAAAAATTAGGCTGAAAAAATCTATTGAATCCCGAAAATATAAAGAATTATTTGTATAAAAATAGAGTGGATTTTCCCACTCTATAAAAAGGCTAATTTTTGGAGTCACTACTGTTTAGAACTAAAATAAAATCGGTTTGGATAGCATCGCCTAAAACAAAATCATGTTGGCTATGTTTTGTTAAGCCTTGTTTTTCATAAAAGGAGAGGGCAGGTTTATTATGTTCCCAAACTCCCAACCAAAGTTGATCTTTTTTAAATTCTTTGGCAACCTCTTTAGATTTTTCAAATAGAAGTTGACCTAATCCCATTTTTTTGTGATTTTTGCGAATGTAAATTCGTTGGATTTCTAAGCCGTTCGGAAAGTCATCTTCAGTTTGTGCGTCGTTAATATTTAATTTTAAATATCCAGTTAACTCATCATTAACATGTACGAAGTAAAAGAATGCATTTGGATCATTTAATTCACTCGTTAATTGTGGTAAAGAATAAGCGGTATCCAAAAAATCTTGTAAATCTTTTGGATCGTTATCTGCAGCGAAAGTATCAGTAAAAGTTTCAATGCTAATCTTTTGTAATATTTCTAAGTCATTAATTGTGCAAAGTGTGATAATAGGTGTCATCGCTTTTTCTCCTTATATGTAATCTAAAATACTTATAGTAATAGTAGCCTAAAGCTGAAAAATAAACAAATATTAAAATAATATAGCATAATCCTTGACTCTGAGTGCACTCCAAGTGTTTAACTTAGTATATTAAATAAAAAGGGAGCGATTTAAATGAATACAGTTACATTAAATAATGGAGTGAAAATGCCACAACTAGGTTTTGGCGTGTATCAAATTCCTTTAGAAGAAACTGCAGAGGCAGTTTATCAAGCGATTAAAGTAGGATATCGATTACTAGATACAGCGATTGCCTATGGAAACGAAGTTGAAACTGGGGAAGCTATCCAAAGAGCGATCACTGAAGGATTAGTGACACGAGAAGAGTTGTTTGTCACAACCAAATTATTTATCCAACATGTTGGTGAAGAAAAGGCGATGAAGGCAATTGATGAATCACTAGAAAGAATGCAGTTAGATTATCTAGACTTATTCTTGATTCACCAACCATACGGTGATGTATATGGTGCTTGGCGCGCTTTAGCTACCGCACAATCTGCTGGGAAAATACGTGCTATTGGGGTGTCTAACTTTGATATCGGAAAATTAATAGAATTCTCTCATATGAATGGTGTGGCTAAAGTTCAAGTTAACCAAATAGAAGTGAACCCATGGAATCAACGTTTAACGGATGAAGCCTATCATGAAAAATTAAGCATTCAAATGGAAGCATGGGCACCTTTTGCTGAAGGCCGGTTAGACTTATTTAAAAATGAAACATTGTCAAAAATTGGTAAACAATACGGTAAATCAGTTGGACAAGTTATTCTAAAATGGTTAATGCAACGTGGTATTGTAGCACTTGCTAAATCTGTGAGACCGGAACGAATGGCAGAAAATATCGACATATTTGATTTTGAATTAACAGTGGAAGACATGGCAACTATTACTGCCTTAGACAAACAAGAATCTGCCTTCTTTGATCATAATGATCCAGAAAGAGTTGAACGGTTCATGGAATTATTGTCATAAATTACCTGAAGTAAAGTTATTTTGCCAATGGTAAATAAAATATAAGTATAAGTATATAACGGAAAAGAAGCATTTGGGATAATTTTATCTATTTGAAGTGGAACCCCCTAAGTTGGAGAAAAATCTAACTTAAGGGGTTTTATTGTGTTCTTAGTTGAAATAAAGGAAAAAACTTTAATAGTTAACCAATGAGGTAGTATGGAATAAGATAATCCGTAACTATTTTTTAAGACGCTAAGGTATAATTTCGATATTCTAATATCCTAACTTAACGGCACACTTAGAAAATATAATGTGGTTTGGTGGAATTATTTTGTCAGAGAATAAAACCTTTTCATATAAGGTTTTTGAAGAAGTTATTTTGAGTATGCTGAATGGAGAAATCCGTGTTAACGTTGTAAAAGAAATTGAAATGGCAAAATTTATAATTGAATTATCGGTTTTACTGATTAAAGCTGCTGGTATCGAATAACTAATTCCAATTTTTAGTTTTCATTTTAATAAAGCGTTAATGATATATTTTTTAAAGTTAACGGTTTGTTATATTAATTTTATTACTCTTTTAGTTAATAATATATTAAAAAAACGGTTAAAAAGTGCTTGAATACCTATATGAGTTGAGCAGTGCAAAGTGTATGCAAGAATATCATTTAATGGTAGAATAAGAAAAGTAAGATATCGGTTAAAAATTGTGTGTATATGGATGAGAAAATAAAATAAAACTAACAGGAGATCATGAAAATATGAGTCGTATTCTAATAATTGAAGATGAAAAAAATTTAGCGCGCTTTGTTGAATTAGAATTACAACATGAAGGATTTGAAACTGAGGTTCATTTTGATGGGCGAACGGGTCTAGAAGCTGCTTTAAATGAAGATTGGGATTCAATTCTACTTGATTTAATGTTACCTGAATTAAATGGTCTTGAGGTTTGTCGCCGTGTACGACAAGTTAAAAATACACCAATCATTATGATGACGGCTCGTGATTCAGTTATTGACCGCGTATCTGGCTTAGACCATGGAGCAGATGATTATATTGTTAAACCATTTGCAATCGAAGAATTATTGGCGCGTTTACGTGCATTGTTACGTCGTATTGATATAGAGGGTGAACAAAATGTTGCAAAACAGACAACTGTCACTTACCGTGATTTAACAATTGAAAAAGAAAATCGTGTTGTTCGTCGTGATGAAGAAGTTATTGAGCTAACCAAACGTGAATATGAACTACTTTTAGCTTTAATGGAAAGTGTTAATGTTGTTTTAGCTAGAGATGTTTTATTAGCTAAAGTTTGGGGATATGAATCAGAAGTTGAAACAAACGTTGTGGATGTTTATATTCGTTACTTACGAAATAAAATAGATCGTAGCGGTGAAGAAAGTTATATTCAAACGGTCAGAGGAACAGGGTACGTAATGAGATCATGAGAAAAAAAATAACCCAGCATCCAAAAGAAGTAAGACGTATGTCACTTAAATGGAAATGGGCATTAGGAACGGCAATAGGTGTTTTACTTATATTTGCCGTTTTTTCTGCGCTTATTTTTCAGAGTTTTAGTGGCGTTTTATTAGATAAAGAAAAAAAAGATGTACAAGATACTTTAAGAACGGTGACGCAACAGTTAAGTCGTGAGAATCAAGACTTAACAATTTCAAGTACTGCACAACATTTAAAACCGATAAATGCAGATTCTCGACCAGATAAAGACGAAAATAACTTGTACTCAAATGCAGTAATTGTTAATTTATCAAGAGAAAATATTGCAGTAGGTGTTTATAATTTGAAGCAACAAGAAGTTTTTGCTTCAAGAAATTTAAACGTACCATTTGTTAAAAAAAATAAAATGACGTTTACTAGCCAAACAATTGATGGCGCAAATGGATATGTTGCTAGAAGAGCTATTTATTCATCTAAAACTGGCAAAAAAATCGGGTATGCACAAGTAACTAATGCTTTAGAAAATTACCATAAAATTAGTAATAAATTAATTCTAATTTTTATTGTTTTAATTATTACGGCAACCTTTGGTAGTGCTATATTAGGGTATATCCTGGCATCTTGGTTACTGAGACCGATTGAAGTAGTGAACGAAACTATTGATATTATTAATGAAGGCGAAACACCAATTGGACATGTACGTGTCCCAGATATGCATAGAAATGATGAGTTATCTGATTTGGCGGACTTGTTCAATAGTATGCTAGATAGGATGGAGCGCTACGTTGATCAACAGCAACAATTTGTTGAAGATGTCTCACATGAGTTAAGAACCCCTGTAGCAATAATTCAAGGTCATATGGAATTATTGAACAGGTGGGGTAAAGATGATCCGGCAGTTCTAGCGGAGTCGATTGAAGCATCTTTGCAAGAAATTAATCGTATGAAGAGTTTAGTTCAAGAAATGCTTGATTTATCAAGAGCTGAACAAGTAGAGATGACATTTAAAAATGAGTTAGTTGATGTCCGATTAGTTGTTTTACAAATTTTCAATGATTTTAAAATGATACATCCCGATTTTACGTTTATTTTAGATGAAGATTTTAATGGAGAAAGTTTGGTAAAAATATCGCATAATCACTTAGAACAAGTTTTAATTATTCTAATGGATAATGCCGTTAAATATTCAGAAACAAGAAAAGAAATTCATATTTCAGCATCAAAAGATATGAAAATGGTTCAAATTGCTATTCAAGATTTTGGTGAAGGAATTTCTAAAGATGACTTAAAAAATGTTTTTAATCGCTTCTATCGCGTTGATAAAGCTAGAAGTCGTGATAAAGGCGGTAATGGTCTTGGATTATCAATCGCACAAAAACTCATTATGGGTTATAAAGGAACATTAGTGGTAGAAAGTGTTGAGAAGCGTGGTTCAATATTCAGAATTTCGTTGCCTCTAGCTACTACTAAACCAACCGAAAAGATAAGAAGAGACTAGTGTTGAAATGCAATACAAAAATTTAGACAGTATAATAAAAAAAGCTTACCATTCTTAGAGCAATTCTAAGAATGGTAAGCTTTTTTTAATGGTTAATCTTTATTTGCGGTTTTGTTTACCAGCATTACGATTACGATTATTTTTTGCTACATTTGAAAGATTATCTTCAACATTATCAATTGTTTGTTCCACTGTTTCTTCAACAGCATCAATTGTTGAACGTTCTCTAACAATTGGTGGGTTCTTAGCAAGTTCAGCTTGAATTTCGCGACGAATCTTAGGACGCATTAACATAATTATAAATGTTTGAACACAAGCGAAGAGGCCACCGATGAAGAAGTAGAGACCAATACCTGCTGGCGCACTCATTGTAACAAAGACCATCATAACTGGACTAGCAATTAACATTGTTTGCATTGTTTTCTTTTGTTCTGGCGGAATGCCAATTGTTGAAATGAATCCTTGACCCAAATACACAATGAAACATAGCACAGTAAAGATAATTGATGGTGTACCTAATTTAATGCTAAAGAAGACAGCATCCTTTAATTCTGAAGAATATAAGATTGCAGCGTATAGCGCAGCAAAAATTGGCATTTGAACTAATAATGGTAGGCAGCCAATTCCGCCAGTCATGCTGACGTTGTTATCTTTATAAAGTGCCATCATTTCTTGACTGATAGCTGCTTTTTCTTCTGAACTTTTAGCATTTTTTTGTCGTTCTTGAATGACTTTTAATTGTGGTTGAATCGAACCCATTTTTTCTTGTTGAACGGTCGCTTTTTTCGATTGATTAATCATCATTGGCATAAGTGCCAAGCGAATGACGATTGAGATAACGATAATTGCTAGACCGTAGTTGTTACCTAGATGAGCGGATAACCAGTCAAGCAATCCCTGAGTTGGTTTTGCTAAATAGTCGTAAACCATCCCAAAAGGATTACCATTCTTGTCTCTGCGGACGCATCCCGATAGGAACAGGACAAGCGCCATGAATATTGGGAGCATTGTTAAACGTTTAATCTTTTTCATTAATATATTTTCCCCTCTTAAAGTGACTATATCGATTACTATACTTTAAATATAGGGGGATTTCAATGGGCTATAAATAAATCGTAATTAGTAAATAACGGTAAAGGCAGTCGGCATATAATTAGTTAAGGAGGTTTCTTTATAATCAGTCACCTTACCGGCTGGTGTAGGTGAATTTTTAACTTTTTGAATAAATTTTTCTAATTGGGTATTATCTGAACTACTTGCTTTAATTGTGACGCTGTCATCAAAATTATTTTGTACTGACCCGTAGATGCCTAGATCATCGGCTAATCTCTTCGTCGTATATCTGAAGCCAACACCCTGCACGCGACCAAAAACAGTTATTTGAATAGCACTCATAATGTAATCCCTCCATATTATAAAGTAGATATAGGCATTTATTGCTTTCATTATAACTGGAAAAGATGATAATGACCAACTAATGCTATTTTAAATATGCTATAATTATTTCCAATAGTAAGAGGGGTACATTTATGGAAAAAATTAATTCAACACAGAATGCTAAGATTAAATACTGGAAAAAATTACAAACTAAAAAAGGTCGTAAAAAGGAAAATAAATACCTTTTAGAAGGCTGGCATTTAGTTAAAGAAGCACTCATGGCAAACACAAAAATTGAATATTTGCTTGTTACTAATGATTTTAGATATTTTGATGAAATAGCCGATACGACAATTGAGCAAGTAGAAATCTCATCTGAAGTTAGTTTATATCTTGCTGACACGAGTACGCCACAAGGTATTTACGCGGTAACTGAGATGGAAGAAAATCAACAATTATCAGTTGACCATTTAACTGGTGGCTGGTTAATGCTAGATGGTGTTCAAGATCCAGGAAATATTGGAACAATGGTTAGAACTGCCGATGCTGCCGGTTTAACAGGTGTCATTTTTGGTGAGGGTAGTGCAGATAGTCATCATCCTAAAGTTTTACGTTCGATGCAGGGAAGCCAATTTCATGTTCAATTAGTGGATGCCGATTTAATGGAAGTTACTACCTTATTCAAAGAAAATAATATTGCTATTTATGGTTCTGAATTAAATGAAGATGCACTTAGTTATCGTGAGATTTCTGCTACAGATAATTTTGGTTTAATTATGGGAAATGAAGGTAACGGGATGCGTAATGACCTGTTAAATGAAACGGATGCTAATTTATATATTCCAATTAAAGGTCGTGCTGAATCGTTAAATGTCGCTATTGCTGCAGGTGTACTAATGTTTCATCTTAAAGCTTAATTATGATATTTGGTGAAATTATTACGATTTACTAAAGATAACTGATTGCGCTTGCAATAGGTGCTCAATCAGTTATGATGGAGATAGGAAAAAATATTTTGGGGGCGTACTAGTATATGAAAAAAGATTCGTATCTTGATGATGAATTATATATGAGTTATGTTGGAGACCTTTTGGCAAAACCAGAAGTTCAAAGATTAAGTGAATATACACAACATCATTTTTCTACTCGATTAGAACATTCAATCTCAGTTTCCTATGACAGTTATCGTATCGCTAAAAGATTACATTTAAATGCAAAAGCAACGGCAAGGGCCGGATTATTACATGATTTATTTTACTACGATTGGCGTACAACTAAATTCGATCGCGGTACACATGCTTGGATTCATCCGCGTATCGCTATTAGAAATGCAGAGAAGTTAACGACATTATCTGATTTAGAAAAAGATATCATCATGAAACATATGTGGGGTGCTACTGTTGCACCACCTAAATATCCAGAGGGATATATTGTAACCATGGTTGATAAATATGAAGCAACAAGTGAAGTTTCATCACCGTTAAAAAATAAATCAAAACATAGCTTTCAGCAATTAATTGCAATTTTAAAATAGTTTTAAAAAGGATAGGCCTACAGGCTTATCCTTTTTGTTTTTTCGAAAACGAACCAATTTGTTTACTTTTTGTTAGTTAATGATAAAATATAGTAATAAAGTAACTGAGGAGGGGTTAATTATGCAAGTTGTTCAAGAAAAAACAAATTATGAAATGTGTCCTAAATTTGAAAAAACTTTTTCAATATTAGGTAAAAAATGGAACGGTTTAATTATTAACGTTTTATTGGATGAAGGACCTCAACGATTTAAAGAATTAGCTCAAAAGGTTGATAAATGCAGTGACCGTGTATTAGTTGAACGTTTAAAAGAACTTGAAGATACTAATATTATCTCAAGAGTCGCCATCGGTGAAACTAGTCGTAGTTTTTATGAGCTTACTGAACAAGGAAAAGACATGAAAAATATGATGGATAGCGTCCATACATGGTCAGAAAAGTGGTATACACTTAAAGATTGCGAGTAAGACTTGACGATAGGCTTTGATACCTTTAAACTATGAATATAGAATAAAGGCTTAGACAGAAAATAGTAGATATTTTTCTTGGATTTAAAGGGATGGTTAGCTAGACTGAAACTAACCAATAAATAAAATATTGAATTCACTTCTAGAGCTGTTAATTAATGTAGGCTAACTTAAATCATGCAATTAACCGGTTAATGGCCGTTATCATTTTGAGTGTTTGGGAATTTGTATTCTCAAAAACAAGGGTGGTACCGCGAGACCTCGTCCCTTTTTAGGACGGGGTCTTTTTGTGTCTAAAATCTATCAAAACAACTAATAAAGGAGTCGATATTAATGGATTTAAAAGAGAAATTACTTGAGTTACAAGAAAAAGGCTTGAAACAAATTCGTGAATCAGAGGATCTAAAACAAATTAATGCTATTCGTGTTAATTTACTTGGAAAAAAAGGACCAATCACAGAAGTTTTAAGAGGTATGAAGGAATTATCAGCCGAAGAACGACCTAAAATTGGTAGCTTTTCTAATACCATTAAAAATGAGTTAGCTGAAGCTATTCGTGTGAAAAATGAAGAACTTGAAATTAAAATGACTGCTAAAAAGTTGGAAAAAGAAAAAATCGATGTAACGCTACCAGGTGCCCAAATTCAATTAGGGCAGCCACATGTTATTATGCAAGTGATTGAAGAATTGGAAGAGCTCTTTTTGGGTATGGGGTATCAAGTTGTTTCAGGTCCAGAAATAGAAGAAGACCATTACAATTTTGAAATGTTGAACTTACCTGCGGATCATCCCGCTCGTGATATGCAAGATACATTTTATATTACAAAAGAATTATTAATGAGAACACAAACATCACCCGTTCAAGCAAGGACAATGGAAACACATGATTTTTCAAAAGGACCATTAAAAATGGTTTCACCTGGTAAAGTTTATCGACGTGATACAGATGATGCAACGCATTCACATCAATTTCACCAGTTCGAAGGGTTAGTAATCGACAAACATATTACGATGGCAGACTTAAAGGGAACGATTGAACTGATTGCTAAAACAATTTTTGGAGAAGAACAAGAAATTCGGTTACGACCAAGTTACTTCCCATTTACGGAACCGTCAGTTGAAGTCGATGTGACCTGTTTTAAATGTGCGGGTAAAGGGTGCTCAATCTGTAAATACACAGGCTGGTTAGAAGTTTTAGGCGCTGGAATGGTACATCCTAATGTATTAAGAATGGCCGGTGTCGACCCTGAAGTATACGGTGGTTTTGCCTTTGGTTTAGGACCAGATCGTTTTGCGATGCTTAAATATAGTATCGACGATATTCGTCATTTTTATTTAAACGATAATCGATTCCTGTCACAATTTACGAAAAGAGGTTAGAGATAATGAAAGTATCTAAAAATTGGTTGAATGAATATTTAACATTAGAAATTGAACCTGAAATTATTGCTGAAAAAATAGCTCGTACAGCCGTTGAAATTGATAGCGTTGAACGTCCTTCTGAAGGACTTAAAAAAATTGTTGTTGGATATGTTGATAGTTTGGTACCACATCCAGACTCTGATCATTTAAATATCTGCCAAGTTGATGTTGGTGAAGGATCTCTTAGTCAAATCGTTTGTGGCGCACCTAATATTGCCGCAGGGCAAAAAGTTATTGTTGCATTACCCAATTCTAGAATTGCTGATAATGTTAAAATCAAACGTGGTAAAATGCGCGGACAAGCTTCTGAAGGTATGATTTGTGCATTACAAGAAATTGGATTTTCAGATAGTGTCGTGCCTAAAGAATTTGTAGAAGGTATCTACGTAATGCCAGAAAATGCAATTCCTGGTGAATCAGTCTTTGATTACTTAGGTATGAATGATGACATTATTGATATTGATGTGACACCAAATCGTGCTGATATGTTAAGTATGCGTGGGGTAGCACATGAACTATCTGCTGACTATGATGTTCCGGCAACATTTAAGCATCCAGAATTGAAAGAAACATCTACTGAAAAAATTGAAGATTACATTTCTTTATCGTTGCCTGATAAAACGTTAGCACCCACATATTCGATGCGCGTGATTAAAGATTTAACAATTAAAGCAAGTCCAATGTGGTTACAAATTCGTCTTTGGAACGCAGGCGTTAGACCTATTAATAATGTCGTTGATGTGACCAATTATATATTGATGGATTATGGTCAACCATTACATGCCTTTGATTATAATAAATTGGGAAGTAAAGATATTTTAGTAAGAACAGCTATTGCTGGCGAAAAGATTACAACACTAGATAGCGAAGAACGTGAATTAAAAGAAAAAGATATTGTGATTACAAATGGTAAAACACCGATTGCTATTGCTGGGACAATGGGTGGCGAATCAACACAAATAACCGACGAAACTGTGACAGTTGCGATTGAATCTGCAGTATTTAACAATTCAATGGTTAGAAAAACAGCACGCACACATGGTATTCATAGTGAAGCCTCAATGCGATTTGAACGTGGTATTAACGTTGAAACAGTACAAGAAGCACTTGATGCAGCAGCAGAGTTAATCGCTAATTTAGGTGATGGAACAGTTGTGTCGGGTACGGCAAGTGCAAGTAAGCTAGAAGCAGAGTCAACTTTTGTTGATACAACGGTGGCACATATTAATGGTGTACTTGGGACTGAATTATCAGAATCTGAAATCACTAAATTATTTAAACAATTAGGATTTACGGTTGTAAATCGCGATGGTACTTTAAATGTTGAAGTTCCTGCAAGACGTTGGGATATTAGTATTGAAGCAGATTTAGTAGAAGAAATCGCGCGTATTTATGGATACGATAATATTCCTTCTACACTACCAACTGGCAAAATGACTCCTGGTAAATATACTTATAAACAAAAAATGATTAAACAGGCGCGTCATATTTTGGAATCAGCTGGGTTATCTGAAGTTATTAGTTATGGATTAACAACGGAAGAAAAAGCTGGTAAATTTATTTTTGAAGAAAAAGATGTTTTTACGACAAATTTAATGTTCCCAATGAGCTCAGAACGAACAACAACAAGAATGAACTTAATCAGCGGGTTATTAGATGATTTAGCGTACAATGAAGCACGAAAATCTGACAATCTTGCTTTCTATGAACAAGGAAGAGTCTTTTTCCGCAGTGAGGGCGAAGAGCGACCTACTGAAATTGAACATATTGCAGGTGCAATGACAGGATTATTTAAACTTGCAAATTGGCAAAATGAAAAACAACCTGTTGATTTCTTCATGATTAAAGGTGTTGTTGAACAATTATTAACACAATTAGAATTAGTTGATGATGTTACTTATGTATCTTCTGAAAGTCATGAAGATATGCATCCAGGACGAACAGCTGATATCTATTTAAAAGATGAATTAATTGGTTTTGTCGGCCAAGTACATCCTAATTCAGCTAAAGAATTTAATTTAAAGGAAACATACGTTTTCGAATTAGATCTTCAAAAATTAGTTGATGCGAAAAAAGCAGACCGATTATTTGCGCCTATTTCTAAATTCCCATCAGTTACTCGTGATGTGGCCCTCCTAGTTGCTAATGATATAGCTAACAGTGAGATTGAAGCGTTAATTAAAAAACAAGGTGGAAAGTCTTTAATTGATGTTCATTTATTTGATCTTTATCAAGGATCTCATATTGAAAATGGCATGAAATCCCTTGCTTATACGTTAACTTATCAAGATATTACAAAAACTTTGGTTGAAGAAGATGTCACAAATGATTTTAACCGTGTTATCGAAGCTTTAAAAGAGACGCTTAGGGCTGATATTCGATAATTTAGGACGCAGCTTAATAATACTTATTATTAAGCGTGAGGAGGTTAAACAATGAAAAAAGATGATACATCTCCAGAATTACCGCCAGAGAATAATAAAAACCAGGCTAAGAAAATTATTGCAGGGGTCATTGCATTATTATGTATATTACTACTGACAATATTGTTTATGACCTATAGATATATCAAGGCATCTTTAGATCCACTAGATAAAAATAATAATAAAATTGAACAAGTTTATATTCCAATTGGATCAAGTACAAAACAAATTGGAACAATTTTAGAAAAAAATAAAATTATTAAAAGTGGTACGGTGTATACGTACTATGTCAAGCAAAAAAAGGTGTCACAATTTAAGGGCGGCTACTATCAACTTAAGGCATCTATGAGTTTGGATAAAATTGCTTGGACACTTCAACAAGGTGGAAGTAGTGAGCCTATACAAAATAAATTAGCGAAAGTATTAGTTGGTGAGGGAACAACAATTAACCAAATCGGTAAATCCATTTCAAAAGAAACAAATTTTTCATATAATGATTTTATTAAATTAATGAAAAATAAAACTTTTTTGGATTACTTAGATAAAAAATATCCAGATCTTTTAGATACCACTATGGCATCTAAAAACGTGAGATATCCTTTAGAAGGTTATTTGTTCCCAGCTACGTATACTGTTTATAAAAAAACAACGTTAAAAAATCTTGTTGAGCAAATGATTGTTAAAGCAAATGATGAATTATCGCCTTATTATGCAACAATAAAAAAACAAAAATTAACAGTACAAGAGGTCATTTCTCTCGCTTCATTAGTTGAAAAAGAGACGGAAAACCATAAAGATCGTCAAAAAATTGCCGGTGTTTATTTCAATCGAATTGCATCAGAAATAACGTTACAATCAAAAATATCAGTTAGTTATGCGCTAAATATACCGCAAAAAGATTTAACGTCAGCTGATTATTACGTGGATAAACCATATAATTTGTACGTTTATAAAGGATATGGACCTGGTCCATTTAACAATGCTAGTTTAGATTCTATCCAGGCTGTTTTGACACCATTGGACAGAAAGAAAGGTAATTTCTATTTTATTTTCAATTCAAATTCTAAAAAAATAGAATATTCTAAAACGTATGAATATTACCAAGCATTTTCACCTATGACACAGGCTGATAATGATTATGTTCAATAATCCACGCAACCGGTTTACAATCACAAAATTAAATGTTAACCTGATAGGCATATTGAACTTATTAATTTTAAGAGGAGTAAGTGATGGCAGAAGATAAAGTATATCCAATGACCGTAGACGGTAAAGTTAAACTTGAAGAAGAACTTGAAACATTAAAAACAAAAACGCGTGCAGAAATTATTAATCGTATTAAGATTGCACGTAGTTATGGCGATTTATCAGAAAATTCAGAATATGAATCAGCTAAAGATGAACAAAGTTTTGTTGAAGGCCGAGTTAAAACAATTGAACATATGCTCCATTATGCAGAAATTATTGATAACGCTGGTGTAGATGCTGACGAAGTTTCTGTTGGTAAAACAGTTTCATTTATGGAACCTGGTGAAGAGGAAGAAACATACACGATTGTTGGTGCGGCAGAAGCTGACCCAATGTCTGGTAAAATTTCAAATGAATCACCAATCGCTAAAGGATTAGTTGGCCATAAATTAAATGAAACAGTAACAATTGAAACACCAAATGGTAATTTTGAAGTCAAAATTACCGATGTTAAAGATAATTTATAAAAGCTAAATATAAAAGATTAAGTTGCAAATCATTTGTTACTTAGTCTTTTTTTATTAAATTAAGTAGGTGAGATAAGTTGAAAAAGAATTTTGCAATAATCGGTTTAGGTCGATTTGGTGCGAGTGTTTGCGAAACGTTGATTGAGTATGGGCAAGAAGTTTTAGTTATTGATAGGGATGAAGCTCGTGTAAATGATTATATGGATATTGCAACACATGCTGTTGTTGCCGATGCACAAGATGATGAAGCTTTAAAATCAATCGGTATTCGTAATTTTGATCATGTGATTGTCGCAATTGGTGAAGATATTCAAGCAAGTATCTTAGTCACATTGATGGTTAAAGAATTAGGTGTTCCTGTCGTAACGGCTAAAGCATTGAATAAATATCACGCTCGTGTACTCCAAAAGGTTGGGGCAGATCATATTGTTCATCCTGAACGAGATATGGGAATCAAGTTGGGTAGGGCATTAAGTTCTAATCATTTGTTAGATTACTTAGATTTAGATGATGATTACCGATTGGCAGAAATTGATATGACAGATCCGAGATATGTTAATAAGACATTAGATGAATTAAATTTCAGATCAACATTTAATTTAAATGTAATCAGTATTAGACGTGGTAAAGAAATGATTATTTCACCATTAGCAGATCAAATTATTTTACCAAATGATCAGGTACTGATTATTGGTGAAACAAAAGCTGTCACAGAATTTGATGAAAAAATGAACAAGACTAAATAAAAGGACAAGATTGCATATTGCAATCTTGTCCTTTTGTATTATACAAAAACTATTTAATCAATCTTTTTGTGTGAACGATAATTGGCTTAATAAGTATCAAGAGAATAGCCAAAATTGAGACGATCAAACCAATACCCATGTATGGTGGCCAATAGATAAGTTTAACGGTATGATTTCCCTTAGCAACTTTAAAGCTGAGAAAAGTATTCAATGATTTATTAGTTGCTACGGATTTACCATCAACTTTAACATGCCAACCTTTACTGTATGGAATCGTTGTAAAGACGACTTGATGATTACGTTTAACTGATATTGAACCTGTGATTGAATGTTGATTGTATTTTGTAACGTTTAATTCACTAGATTTTAGTTGCTTAATTTGGGATTTAAATGAATTAACATTCATTTGATAAAGCGTAAAGTTTTCTAAGAAAAGGGTTCTTTTCTTTAATTTAGCTGTCAGAACTATTTTTTTACCTTTATTATTGGATGCAATATTAACAACAACTGTATTTCGATACGTTTTATATTGTTTTAATTCGTGACCATTTAATTTAAATAAAACATTATCAGTACTTAATCCTGAACCTAAGGTTAAATAATAAGCATCGTTTGTTGTTGGTGTGTATGTGAAAGTGACTAGTCCAGATTTATTTAGTTTCGTTTTTGTTAGAATAGAATTTGTTAAATTAATTTGTGAACCAACGTTATCAAAATTGACAGTATTAAAATTAATTGGTGTAAATAAAGCATCGTTATTAATACCGGTTAGAGCAGATAACCAATCAGACTGATATCTTAATGGGTTAGTTGTTTTATTCTTGTTTGTCAATATAGTATCATTTGCTGCATAGCCAATTGATAAAGCATACGGATTTTTAACCGTTTCAGTTAACGAGTTATTTGAGACAGGTCTATAGTAAGCTGTATCAGGTTTTTCAGTTAGTGGTGTCAATGTTTCTAACTGTGTGTCCAATGCCTTAGAAGTCCGTAATTGTTTTGGTGTAAAAACGTACTTCATATTTAATAGGGCATCTGTTACCAAGGTACCATTTGAGTAAGTGACATAATTATCACCATCAGGTTGTCCTATCTTACCGTAAAAAGTTGGGATTGATTTTGAAAAAGCAGAACTAAAATGGGAACCGCTGAAAAAATCAGCTGACATGGCATCATTTTTAGTCCGACTGTATGTTTGTGCGACACGATAGAAAGAATTATCAATTTTTTTTAACGATTTACTTTCAGTTGCTAGGGCAGTCGTTGACACGTCGTATTCACTTGTAGATAAATAACTAATGTTATCTAATGAATAAACAGCGTTACATGACATCTCAGCTATTACACTTGCAAATAACAACCATTTGAATGAAGGTGATGCATGATCTTGGAACTGAATTAAAATTAACGTTAAAAGAATAAATAAAATTGATAGGAATAAAGTTTCATCAGATAAATAACTATAAGATTCTTTTGATATAAATAAGTACGTAAACATTCCGATGAATAAAAGACCTACAATACTCAATTTCCAGAATTTTATAGGATTAAAGTACTCAAATTGTTGAGCAGCTAAAAGGATAATCCAAAAGCAAAATACAAATGAAAAACGATAAGGATACCAAACTGGAAATTGCATTCCGTGCCATAGTAAATCTAAAGGTTCAAAGCACATCGATAGGATCAAGAAACTTGTGATTAAAAAAGAGACAACCCGTTCTTTAATTGAAAAACGGTTATTCATGAAATATAAGATAAAACCAATTAAAGCCAAACTCCCTACAAAAATATTAGGGAAACCAGAAGGCATTTGATCAAAATTGAATGAACCAATCACAAATTTTGAAAGCATCGCTAAAGGATTATATTCAATTTTTGCTTTAATAGATTCTTCCGTGTATTCTCCCTTACTTGAAAGCAATGAGAATAGAGTTGGAAAGAGGATAATTGCTGAAATTGCTACAGAAACTAGAGATTTATAGATGAAAATCCATGATTTTTTAAAAAATTGTTTAACTGATAGAGATACACGACTTGTTGTATATAAGAAATATAAAATCATAAAAAGACAGACCATATAACCCATATAATAGTTAACGATTAAAAGTAACGCAAGCCACCAAGTATAAGCCCAACTTTTTGAATTCAACTGTAATTTTTCAAAGCCTAAAATAACTAAAGGTAATAGAATAACAGCGTCTAACCATAATAAATTAAGTTGGTTAGCAATCGTCCAACCCATTAGCGCATACGCTGTGGCAAATAATGGGATATAAAGTGAAGTCATTCTTGTTGTTTTCTTTAATAATAAACCGAACGTAAGGCCTGATAAGGCATATTTTAAAAGGGTGACTACCATAACACCCGCTAAAATTGATTTTCCTGGAAATACTAAGAAAATAAGATTAAAAGGACTCATTAAGTAGTATGCCCACTCACCTAACATATCACCACCAATTGCTTGTGAAAATGAATAGAAAAAACTAGTAGGATGATGGAGAAGTGTGGCTCTAAAATAAGAGAAAAAATCAATATATTGCTGACCTAAATCAACAGTTAATAGAGAACTATTCCCAAAAGGATACATTTTGCGGCCAATAAAGTAACAAAGCATAATGAATAAAGGAATAAGGAAACTTAGAAGGAGTACATGATTCTTTTTAAGATAATTTTTAAGCTTAACCATTTTAAAACCTCTCTGACTATTAATGTATGGTAATAAGAATAGCATATTTGGGACTTTACCGCATAAATCAGCAGCAGATAAAAATATATTTAATCTGATTATTAAAGTTTTTATTATAATATAAATTGTTAGCCTGTTTATTGGGCCAATGAATCTTAAAAATGTGGTAATATGGTAAATGATATATTTATACGAATTAAAAGACTAATAATGATACAGTGAGAGGTAATTAAACGTGAAACTTCCAAAAACAAAACAAGGTCGAAGCAAACAAAATAAATCACATATTCCATTTAGATTAAATTTCCTGTTTTTTATTGTTTTCCTACTTTTTGCAGCATTACTGGCGCAGTTAGCCTATTTACAAATTTTAAACGGAGCTTCATTTGAAGCGACAGTTAATAGTACGGATACGACAACAGAAACTAAGAATGTACAGCGTGGGATGGTTTATGACTCAACAGGTAAGGTTCTAGTTGGTAATAATTCTTCTCGAGCAATTACTTATACAAAAGGATCAGGTATCCTATCGCCTGATTTATATAAGATAGCTAATAACTTAGTAACCTATGTCAGTATTGATACGAGTAAATTAACAGACCGCAATGCTGCTGATTACTACTTAGCGGATAAGGGGCATTTAAAAGCTGTCACTGCTGCTGTAAAAAAAGAAAAAAATTTAACATCTGCTGAGTTAAACAAATTATCAACTACTGATTTTAATACATTGACAGTAGCATATGCTGTTAAAAATAACATTGATTCATTAACTGATGAAGAAAAAGAAGCTGCTACTGTTTTTGGGAAAATGACGGGTGCTTATTCATTATCAACTGTTTACTTAAAAACCTCTGATGTTTCCGATAAGGAGATGGCTGAAGTAGGTGAACATTTATCAGGGATGAATGGGATTAAAATAGGAACTAACTGGTCACGAAGTTACCCAAATGGTAAAAGTATGAACAGTATCATCGGAAATGTCACTAGTGAAGCTACTGGGCTACCTAGTGATAGCGTGGAAACGTTAATGACTGAAGGTTATTCACGAAATGATAGTGTTGGTCAGAGTTATTTAGAAAAACAATATGAAGATGTTTTAAAAGGAACAAAGTCACAAACTAAGGTTGAAGTGGCTAATAGTAAAATAGTAAAACAAGTACAAGAATATAGTGGTAAAAAAGGTGATAATCTCGTCTTAAATATTAACGCTAAATTCCAAGCTCAAGTTCAAAAGATTATGAACGATAGTGTGAAATCAATTGCTGGAAGCAATCCTTATAATCCAGGGGCCTACGCAGTTGTCATGAACCCAAATACAGGTGCCGTTTATGCAATGGCCGGTGTTAATCGAAATATTAAAACAGGTAAGATTACGGATGATGCTTTAGGGTCGATTAATCAAGTATTTACCATGGGTTCTGTTGTAAAAGGTGCTACGGTTATGGGAGCTATGATGGATGGGGCAATTACACCAACTAGCAATACCATAACTGATGAACCTATTAAGCTTGCTGGGACAGCTCCTAAGTCATCATGGTTTAATACATCTGGTTCAGCTAACGTTGCGTTAACAGCTTCTGATGCATTAATGGTTTCTTCTAACTCGTACATGATGCAGTTAGCAATGAGAGAAGGCGGATTCAAATATTCAAGTGGTTCTTCACTGGATATGTCGAATTCAATTTTCCCCAAAATGCGTGGTTACTTTAATCAATTCGGACTTGGTATCAAAACAGGTGTTGATTTACCTGGTGAGTCAACTGGTTTTGAGGGTGTAGCTAACCAAACAAATATTGGTAAAGCACTTGATTTATCTTTCGGAAATTATGATTCATATACAACTATTCAATTAGCGCAATACATGTCAACGATGGCTAATGGTGGTACAAGATTACAACCACAAATTGTAAAAGCGATTCGTTCAACAAATGAGGATGGTTCTTTAGGTTCTGTTCAAACTGAAATGACACCTAATATTTTAAGTACAGTTAACGCAACAAAATCAGAATTTGATGTTGTTCAATCAGGATTTTATAAGGTTGTTCATGGATCAAGTTCATTGAGAACTGGGAATGCGATGAGTGATGTAACACCATCAATTTCAGCTAAAACAGGTACTGCTCAAACATTCTATGGAACATCTGAAACTGAAGCACTTAGTTTGGCTTCATATGCACCTTCTAACAAGCCTAAAGTGGTCGTTGCACTCGTTTTCCCTGGAATGGCTAATAATACAGGTAGTGCTGTGAATGGTCAGGCAGCAGTTTCAATTTATTCAGCATTTTGGAAAACTGTTGAATCTGATAAATAATATTAAGGAAATAAGTCATCTAATACCTGATTTTATTGCTGTAAAGTAAATTTCCTTAACAAATAAAAAAAAACACTAGCGTTTACTTATTAATAATGATATTATATAAGACGTTAAAGACTAATTGTCTTATGAAATTATGAAGAAATATATGGAGGGTTGCAACCATGCGTGTACACATTACATTAGAATGTACGGAATGTCATGAACGGACATACCTATCAAGTAAAAACAAACGTAATAATCCAGATCGTGTTGAGCTTAATAAATTTTGCCCACGTGATCGTAAGGTTACTTTACATCGCGAAACAAAATAACAACGGGAATTTTCCTGTTGTTTTTTTGTTTTAAATAACTTTTATACTAGTTGAAATAAAATCTTGTAAACGTTATTTTGTAAATTTTTATATGAAATAAGGAGCTATCTATGAATTTGGCAAAATACAAAAATACACCATTTATGACGTACTTTTTTATTGGATTATCAGCAATTGTTTTCATCGCAATGACACTTGCTGGTGGTAGTCAAGACACAAATGTATTAATTGAATTTGGCGCTAAATATAATCCACTGATCATGGACGGCGAGTGGTGGCGATTATTTAATCCCATATTTTTACATATTGGATTTGAACATATTGTCCTTAATATGGTTACATTGTATTTTATTGGTATCCAAATTGAGATGTTATTTGGTCATTGGCGTTTTACAGGCATTTATTTGCTTGCTGGAATTGCTGGCAATATTGCAAGTTTCACGTTCAGTCCAGATACTATTTCGGCAGGCGCTAGTGGTGCTATTTTTGGTTTATTTGGGGCATTCCTAATGTTAGGTGATAATTTTAGAAAAAGTGCCTATTTTAGACAAATGTCGCAGCAATTTTTACTATTCATTGTGTTAAATCTTGCGTTTGGGTTTATGTCGTCAAGTACAGATAATGCAGCTCATATTGGCGGTATTTTATCTGGATTCTTAATCGCAACGACTGTAGGCGCACCAAGATTGGCACGAATCAGTCATATTAAACAGATAGCTGCATTCGTTATTTTAATTATTATCAATTTAATTCTGATTAAAATTGGAATTTCTAATAGTATCTAGTTTAAGGTGGTGACCGTTAATTGAAAAATTTGTATGATGTCCAACAACTATTGAAACAATTTGGTGTGTACGTTTATGTTGGTAAACGTATGTGGGATATTGAATTAATGGCATTGGAATTAGATAATTTACATCGATCAGGAGTGATTGATGACAAAATCTATGCTAGAGCTAAAATTGTACTATCTCATGAACATCGAGTTGAAGAACAAAATAATTGAGAGTGTAAGTGGAGGAATTTGAATAATGGTAATTGAAAAAAAATTAATTGGTGTCGACTTAGGTGGCACAACAGTTAAATTCGCTATTTTAACTGAAACAGGCGATATTCAACAAAAATGGAGTATTGAAACAAACGTTCTTGATGAAGGCTCACATATTGTGCCAGATATCATTGCTTCAATTAATCACCATATCAGACTATTTGATATGACTGCTGATCAATTCGTTGGAATTGGTATGGGCTCACCAGGTACAGTAAATCGTGCAGATGGAACTGTTATTGGTGCATATAATTTGAACTGGAAAACATTGCAAAATGTTCAAGCAGATATTGAATCCGGTACACAAATTCCATTTGCTATTGATAATGACGCCAACGTTGCTGCTTTAGGTGAACGTTGGAAAGGCGCTGGCGAAAATGATGATGAAGTTGCCTTCATCACGCTTGGAACTGGTGTTGGTGGCGGTATTATCGCTAACGGTGCATTATTACATGGTGTTGCTGGTGCTGGTGGCGAAGTTGGACATATTACAGTTGAACCTAATGGCTACATGTGTACTTGTGGTAAGCATGGTTGTTTAGAACAATATGCTTCAGCTACTGGTGTTGTACGTGTAGCTCGTGATATGGCTGAAGAGTTTGCTGGCCAATCAAAATTAAAAGAAATGTTAGATGACGGACAAGAAATTACATCTAAATTAGTTTTTGATTTAGCTAAAGAGAATGATGTTTTAGGTAAAATGGTCGTTGATAAGGTATCGTATTATCTTGGACTAGCTTGTGGTAACTTAGGTAATATGTTAAATCCAGCATATATTGTTATCGGTGGCGGTGTTTCTGCTGCTGGAACGTTCCTATTAGATCAAGTTACTAAATACTTTAAACAATTTTCATTCCCAACAGTTCGTTCATCAACATCATTAAAATTAGCACAATTAGGAAATGAAGCTGGCGTTATTGGTGCCGCTTCACTTGCTCGTCAGTTTATTAAATAATAATTGAGGGGAGAACTAGTATGATTTTAGGAGCAGTAAAGGTTAGTTTAATAATTAATATCATTTTGATTATTATTTTAGTTGGGTTAGCTGGTAACCAATTTTATCTTTGGTATATGGGTCGCCGTGCAGCTAAATTAGTAACAAATGAAGAATTTAATGAAGGTATGCGTAAGGCGCAAGTTGTTGATTTACGTGAAAAAAGTGAATTTGATGCTTCTCATATTATGGGAGCAAGAAATATTCCCTATTCTCAATTTAAAACAGCGATTGGTGGTTTAAGAAAAGATTTACCTCTTTACTTATATGACCAAGGTAAATCGATTAGTACTCGAGCAGCCTATAAATTACACAAACAAGGCTATACAGATATTACTATTTTGAAAACAGGTTTTTCAAAATGGGATGGTAGAACAAAAAAACGCTAAAAAGAAAAAGCATTGAGGAATGAAAATTCTTCAATGCTTTTATTAGTTTATGAATGGTGTGATGAACGGCTCTTACGTGTTGCACGTTTACGGTTTTCTTCAATCATTTGTTCTTTTTCTTCGATGGGTGCAACAACAGTTTTTTTAAAGGCAAAGACGCTACCAACTAATGCGCCTACAGTTGCAGCAGTTCCGACTAAGAAACCTTTTGAAAAGTTTTTCATTATGTAGACCTCCTTATTCATTTGACATCTTTATTATGACTTATTCAATCTAAAATTGCCACTAAAAGCACCGCTATTTTACGATTAATGATATAATAATTTTTGAAAGTTAGGGGTGACTTGTATATGCAGACCAAAATTTATGCGCATCGCGGAAGTAAGGGAACCAGACCAGAAAATACGTTAGTTAGTTTTCAGGCCGCAATAGATGCAGGAGCCGACGGCATTGAGACTGATGTTCAGTTGTCTAAAGATGGTGAACTAATCATTATGCATGATGAAAAAATTGATAGGACCACAAATTTAACAGGTAAGGTAGTAAATCTGACACTAGCGGAATTAAAAAAAGCAGATGCAGGAATTAAATTCAGTTCTGACTATCAAGGTGAACAAATTCCAACATTAAAAGAAGTAATTGAGTTGTTAAAAGATAACAACTTTAAAGGCACTTTTAATTTAGAATTAAAAACGAATCATATAGAATACCAAGGTATAGAAGAACTTGTAAATAAACAAATGGAACAATTACCATCAGATATTCATCTTTTGTATTCTAGTTTTAATCCAAACTCAATTCGTAGAATGCAAAAAATTAATCCTGATGCAGAATTCGCGAGTTTATTCCAATTTAAAATTAAAGAGTCGCGTCAATTGGCTAAGCATCATTTAATCACTAGCTTACACCCTGATGTGACCTGGCTGAGAGAACGACATGGCTTATTTTGGCCAAAGCTACTGATTCGCCCTTGGACAGTTAATTCAGTTAAGGATATGACTTATTGTTTTAAAAAGAAATATGATGCCATTTTTACAGATTTTCCTGCAAAAGCAATAGAAGTACGAAAAGATATTCAAGGAGATTAGAAATGACGCAAAAAGTATTGTTAATTGTTGGGCCAACTGCAGTTGGTAAAACTGATTTATCGATAAAATTAGCAAAAAAATTTAATGGTGAGATTATTTCAGGCGATTCTATGCAAGTTTACCGGAAATTAGATATAGGGACGGCTAAAATTACAGAAGATGAGATGGATGGAATTCCACATTATTTAATTAATCACAAGAATAGTGATGAACGTTATTCAGTCGCTGATTTTACAGTCGAAAGTCGCGCAGCAATTAGTGATATTGCCTCTAGAGGGAAATTACCAATAATTGTTGGTGGGACCGGATTTTATTTACAGGCATTACTTGATAATTTTCAATTGGGAACAGATAATGACGACGATTTAAATTTAAGAAAAGAATTACAAGAACGTAGTGAAAAAATCGGTCCTGAGGCACTTTGGCAAGAATTAGAAAGCTTAGATCCAAATGCAGCATTAAAAATTCCAGTTAATAATACGCTACGAGTAATCAGGGCATTAGAGGTTATTAAAAAATCAAATCAATTGTTTTCGGCGCAAGCGGATCAAAAAACGGATGAGTTTAACCCCTTTATTATTGGGTTATCGACTGATAGGTCAGTGCTATATGATCGGATTAATCGTCGAGTTGACCTTATGATTGGTTCCGGGCTGATTGATGAAGCAAAATGGCTTTTTAACCAAAAAACCAATGATTTACCAGCTAGTAAAGGTATTGGATATAAAGAGCTATATGCTTATTTTGAAGAAAAACAATCACTTGATGAAGCGACAGAGTTAATAAAACGCAACTCAAGGCGTTACGCAAAACGACAATTAACTTGGTTTAGAAATAAAATGGCAGTTAACTGGTTTGATTTAATCGAGCATCCGGAACAACTAAGTAAAATAGAAATACAAATAGTGGATTGGTTAAAAGGACAAAAGTCATAAGGAGAAGAATATATGCAAAAATGGATAGATAATTTATCACAGGAGTTAGCAAATGTTGTAGGAGAAGTTGATACTCAAATTGAACCAAGACTAAAAGAAATTGATGAACAGGTTTTGTTTAACCAACAAAAAGTCTTGGAAGCTTTTAAGAAAAATAATGTTTCTGAAACATATTTTGCCGGATCAACAGGATATGGATACGACGATATCGGCCGCGATGGACTTGATCGTATCTATGCAGATGTTTTCAAAACAGAAGCGGCAATGGTGAGACCACAAATTGTTTCAGGAACGCATTCAATTTCAACAGCCCTTTTTGGTATGTTACGACCAGGGGACGATTTATTATATATTACTGGGATGCCATACGATACGATTCAGGAAGTTATTGGTATTTCTGGAACGGGTATTGGTTCAATGAAAGAATATGGTATCGGGTTTGATTACGTCCCATTAACGGCTGACAATCATATGGATTCTAATGGTTTAAAAGAAAAGTTAACGGATAAGGTTAAAGTTGTTGCAATCCAACGTTCTCGTGGGTATGCAACTAGAGATAGTTTTATGGTATCTGAAATTGCTGAGATGATTAAAGAAGTTCGTAAAATTTCAAAAGATGTGATTATTTTTATCGATAACTGCTATGGTGAATTTTCTGAAACAATTGAACCAACAGAGGTAGGTGCTGATATCATGTCAGGGTCACTAATTAAAAATGCTGGTGGTGGTTTAGCTAAAACGGGTGGTTACATCGTTGGACGTGCTGATTTAATTGAAAAAGCTGGTTACCGCCTAACAACACCTGGTACTGGTAATGAAGAGGGCGCCACCTTAAATGTTATGAGAGATTTTATTCAAGGGTTCTTTTTAGCACCTCATGTAACAGGTGAGGCAATTAAAGGTGCTATCTATACGAGTGCATTACTTGAAAAAATGGGATTAGATGTGTCACCAAAATGGGATGCACCAAGAACTGATCTCATTCAAACGGTTAACTTTGGTAAACCAGAACCAATGGTTAAGTTTGCTCAAGCTATCCAACGTGAATCTCCCGTTGATGCATATGTTGAACCAAAACCAAGTGATATGGCTGGTTATGAAGATAAAGTTATTATGGCTGCGGGTACTTTTGTTGAAGGTGCTAGTGTCGAATTGTCAGCTGATGGTCCAATAAGAGAACCTTATACGCTTTATGTTCAGGGTGGGTTAACGTATGCGCATGTTAAGTTAGCAGTTACAGCTGCAGTTGAAAAAACATTCTATTGAACAATCGACTGTAAGCTATGTTATAAAATCTAACATTGTACGTTGACAGTCATTTATTTCCTTGTTACTATAAGGATGTAATTAAAAAGGAGGCTTGTTTATGAAAGAGAAGGAACTCAGACGATCATTAGCGGTATTACCAATTGGAACGGTAATGAAATTAACGGACTTAACGGCTCGTCAAATTCGTTATTATGAGGAGCAGGAGTTAATTATGCCCCAAAGAAATGATGGTAATCGCAGAATGTATTCACTGAATGATATTGATAAGTTATTTGAAATTAAAGATTATTTAGATGAAGGCATGAATATGGTTGGCATTAAAGAAATTTATTTTGAAAAGGAAGCACAGGCTAAAAAGCAACGCAAATTGTTAGAAAAGCCTTTGACAGATAATGATGTTAGACATATTTTTCAAAATGAATTTCTTTCAGTTAGTGGACTTAAAAATCCTGACGATCCTTCTTTTAACACAAACAAGCGTCTATAAATTATAAATACTGAGGAGAGATAAAATGGCAAAAGCTGCATACACTAAAGATGACATTGTTACAATGGCAAAAAAAGAGAACGTTAAATTTTTAAGACTTATGTTTACAGATTTATTCGGAATTATTAAGAACGTGGAAGTTCCGATTAGCCAACTAGACAAATTATTAGAAAACAAATTAATGTTCGATGGTTCTTCAATCGACGGATTCGTTCGAATCGAAGAAAGTGATATGTACTTATACCCAGATTTATCAACTTGGATGATTTTCCCATGGGAACATGAACATGGAAAAATTGCGCGTATTATTTGTGAAGTTTATAACGCTGAACGTAAACCATTCCAAGGTGATCCAAGAAATAACCTTATCCGTGTCTTAAAAGAAATGAATGATTTAGGGTTTACTGAATTTAATATTGGACCTGAACCAGAATTTTTCTTATTTAAATTAGACCCTATAACGGGAAAACCTACAACACAATTAAACGATAAAGGTAGCTATTTTGATTTAGCACCAGTTGATTTAGGTGAAAATTGTCGTCGAGATATCGTGTTAGAACTTGAAAACATGGGTTTTGATGTTGAAGCTTCTCATCATGAAGTAGCACCTGGCCAACATGAAATTGATTTTAAATACGCAGATGCTTTACAAGCCTGTGATAACATCCAAACATTTAAATTAGTCGTTAAAACGGTAGCTAGAAAACATGGTCTACATGCGACATTTATGCCAAAACCATTGAATGGAATTAATGGTTCAGGGATGCATATTAATATGTCATTATTTCATAAAGATGGTAATGCATTCTTTGATGAAAAAGATAAGATGCAATTATCTGAAGATGCCTACCACTTCTTAGGTGGTTTATTACAACATGCACGTGGTTACACAGCAATTACTAATCCAACAGTTAACTCATATAAACGTCTTGTCCCTGGATTTGAGGCACCTGTTTATGTTGCTTGGTCTGGACGTAACCGATCGCCATTAGTTCGTGTACCAATGGCTCGTGGGTTATCAACTCGATTAGAGTTAAGAAGTGTTGATGCAACTGCTAATCCTTATCTTGTTATTGCGGCTATTTTAGAAGCAGGACTTGATGGACTTAGAAATAAAGTTGTACCACCTGCATCTGTTGATAGAAATATTTACGTAATGAACCGTCAAGAACGCCAAGATAATCATATTAGTGACTTACCATCGACACTACACAATGCCATTAAAGCATTGGAAAAAGATGATATCATGGAAAAAGCAATGGGTCCTCATTTATATCCAAGCTTTATTGAAGCCAAAAAATTAGAATGGGCTGCTTACCGTCAAGAAGTTTCTGAATGGGAAAGAGATCAATATTTAGAACTTTATTAAAAAAAGTGTAATAAAGGTTTGAAATGACTAACTAAATGATTGATAATGAAACTAGGACAAGTAAAATTGTTTTAGTTTTTTTGATTATGCAAAGAAAAATCACAATACATAGTAAAAAAAATAATCATTAAATATGAATAAGGGGTAAACTATGATAAAAGACAATCAATTTAATTTATCGGATCACAGTGAAGCTACAAACAATATCGAACGCACTCTATCTAAAAAAGTTGAGTACTTAAATCAACTTAGAGAGGCGATTAAACAAGAAGATGATCGATTAGTTTATCAACTCATTAACCAATCTCGTTACGCACAACTAGTGTTAAAGAAAAGAAGCGTTTCGGAATCTGCCATTCAAGAAGAGTTGGTCATTAAAGATTATCCACAAATTCAACAATATTTAAGTTTGAAACTTATCTCATATTTACGTGATACGTATCCATTCTTCTATTTTGAAGAAATGGAAGTTGGAAAATTCAAAATTCATTTTGGTAATTGGTGGGATCGAAAAGAATTTGGCTATTTAGACGTTTTAAATGTTGAATTTAAATTTGATGAAGAAGAACTAGCTAAATTAGCTAAGTCTTTTGAATTGGAAGAAACGAATAAACGTGTTAATACAGATAAAATTAATCAAATATCAATTCAAAATAAAGAACGTCAAGAATTAGTTGATTCTCAGGATGAACGTGACGCTGAAAAAGACAAAATTCGCGAAGATATGAAACGTAATTCACAAGAAAAAGGGCGTCCTTGGGATGCTGGACGTATTCGTGAAGAACGTCGCGTGTTAAAAGAAAGATTAACAGAGTTAACTGAGATGGATGAAAAAGCCAGCAGTGCATATCAAGATATTAAATCAAGTGAGACTGATGTTTTAAGTTTAGCCAAAGAAGATACGTTGATTGGTTATGAAAGACAAAGTGTTATTGGTATATTTGGTGATTTTGAAAAATTCACTAAACAAAATGATGCCTTATATTACAGTTATTTATCTCACTTAATTAGTCAAAAAGGACAGGTGACTGAATAATGGCTGAAAAAGAAAAGCAGTTAGTTTCTACAAAATCGCGTTTAGTAAACTTTAATGAACAAATTAAATTAAGTCTGAACAATGGGATTAAATTTACGGAAACATTAGATGTTTTAATGAATACCCAGGATAAAGTTGAGTTGATTGATGCCGCAATGAGTTTGATGGGTTATCAACTTGACACTAATTATTTAACATTCCCGCAAAAATATAGTGCTGCAGATTATTGTTTACTCTTCTTTAACCGTTTAATGGACTTGCATGATAATGAAACGGCTATTTTACACTTCTCAGAGCCTAGAAAAGCACTTGTCCATGAAATACCTGGGATTAATGTCGTAGATAGTTTTTCCTTTAAAATTGATGATAATGATGGCGCTTATTATGTTGCACAAGAATCAGGAGAATCTTTATTTTATTTAAATTTACGTAAAAGAATGATTCGAATTAATAGTACAGCTATTACAAATGTCTTAATTGTTAGTTACTTGGAAAAATTAGACGCAAAATCGATTAAATATCTTGAAATGATGTTAATTGATTTTGCGACGTATTTAAAAGAAGATTATGGATTTAGCGTTGATCTTAATCTATTGGATTCAGGTAATCCAGCAAGATACGAATTGTCTGAAGATATACTTAAACGAAGTGTTATCGATGAATTATTTGTACTTGCTTCAGAAAATGAGTTAATGGTTGAAGCAGGCGCAAATAATAGTGCTGTTTTAAAATTAGCTAAATCTGAAATAACAATTTATGATCAACAACAAATGGGTGAGAGTGATAATGAAAAATGGGTCGTTGCTGTTATGGATGCTGCCCAAGAAATTTCATGGTTCGATATTTTGTTGAATGAACCTTTCATTAGAAATTGGTACTTGAATAATATAAATGAATTAAGTATTAAATCAGATCCCTTGATTTTTAAATAATAAAAAAATGTCTGTCCGTTAGTTACTAGTGGGCAGATTTTTTTGGAGGAAAATTTAGTGAACTTAACAGATATGATCCAAATGGAACGAAGCTTTGATCGGGATGTTATTCAAGATAAAAAAATTAGATGGAGTCCTGAAGAGAGATTGTTTAACGCCTATGTGAGCTTGGATGTTGAACTATCAGAATTAGCCAACACGGTTGAATGGTTTAAAGTCTGGAAAGAAAATCGTGGACAAAAAATGGAAAAAGGCAAAACGCATGAAGAGACAGTACTCTCAGAATATGTTGATGCAATGAGTTTCTTTTTTAATATTGCCAATCAAAATAAATGGACCTATTTATTATTAATTAGTGACGAAGAGATGGATGATTTTGCAAAAAAGCCTATGACAATGTCATTGAATAAAGTCTTTTTATCGTTAAAATTAATGATTTCTAAAAGTTTATTTAGTCATAAATTAGAAGATTTTAAACATGCTTGGCATCTTTTTATTAAATTCGGGTTAGTTGATTTAAAATTGTCTTGGAATGATATTGAAAATGAATTTGTTAAAAAAAATATGGAAAATATTGAAAGACAAGAAAATAATTATTAATTAAAACAGTCTTAAATTGGAGCTAACCAATAATATTGGACAAAAATTTAAGCAGGTTACTGAATTTTAAGAGCTTGGTATCGTATTATTAGTAATTAATTTACAACTGAGCGTCGTAAATAAGGAATCATTAATAATTCGTATTTTAAATTTTAATAAAGAAAAGCCTTCGACATTGGATTTTTGTCCAATATTGAAGGCTTTTTTGTGTTAATAACTGAATAACAGTTTTTATTTGAATGAGACTAATCTCTTTTAAAATTAACTTAAGTAAAAAATCAAGAACCAGTATCAAAATTAAAATCAGCACCATCTTCAGATTCATGAATATGAACGTCTTTAGCAGACGAAGTACTATCATTAATATCAAAGCTCTCAGAAGAAGATGTCTTCTTAGTAGATGATGAAGATTCTTTAGAAGAATCTTTGGCCTTAGAAGATGAGGCCTTTGTGTTGGATGATGCAGACGACTGTTGAGAAGAAGAGCTATTTTTGTTAGAACTGGAATCAGAATTATAACTATATTCGCAAGCAGACAATAGTAGCATTGATACGCTTAGAACCCCTAGTAAGCTAATAAATTTTTTCATTTTAAATCCCCCAATATTTTTATGGTGCAAAGCGAGCAGTAGGAATCGCACCTACTAAAAGTATCTATACGCTCGTTAGAAATTTATGTTAAATTTTGTTTATTAGTGCTTAGCAGGAGCTTGTTTGAGTGTGAAAACTGCTGCAATGATTAATAAAATAAATGTAGGAAGGGCAAAAACCATTGATAAAAGAAATAAACCGCAACCAATAATACCAAGAACATGGCCAGTAATAGAGATATCAGCTTTTCTTGATTGAACAAGTGCAACAATGTGAAGAATAAGGCCAATTCCTAGCATAATATAAAAGAAAATAGCTGTACCGCTAGTTAAGGTTGATGTTCCAGAGACAGCGTGTGATGTTACAGTAGATTTATTGATACCAGTTAAAATAACGATAAGCCAAGAAAAGGCTACTAATATAGTATTTATGATATCGAAAGTACCTGCTGCAGTGTTAATTTTTAGTTTCATGAAGAATTCCCCCGTATGGAGCTTTTAACGTGATTCCCTATCTGCACGTAAGTATTCTATTTTATGTATATGATATTTTATAAGGCAGTGAAGAAAGCGATGGCGCCTAGAAAGATACCCGGTACGTTTGCAAAGAATATAGGCCAGTCTTTATTTTTACCACATACGCCATAGACAGTCCAAAATATGCAATTAATACAGGCAACCAAGGGCTGAACAGGATTACCCTGGCTACCATTAAGGTTGGAAATGATTTGTGGGATGTATGAGACATACATTAAGATAGATAAAATACTTGCAAACTTCCCGATTTTTTCTAGAGTGCTATCATTTAATAATTTCATTCTAATTCCTCCAAACTTTTTTATGCCTCTCTATAATAACTAATTATCAGTTATTCTACAAATTATAACAACTGGGAGTAGGTAAAAATGTTTGGTGTTGGTGAAAATAAACTTGTGGATGATTTTTATTATTAAAATGCATCAAAATTTTCTTGGGTGATAAATTAATTATTTAAATGAAGGCTAGGTATTTGTTTAGGTTAATATCTTACTAATTCAGAACTGTTATTGTAAACTCAGTATTTTGTTTTTAACTAATACTGACTATTTATGAAATTGCTGGATCTGAATAGCAAAGCTATAGAATGTTGAATAAATGATATTTAAATAGTGGTACATTCAGTAGAAACTATAGGACTAATAGTTTCTGTTAACAGATGACTACGTATCAAAAAAATTTACAGGGATGAGTTAATGCGTTGCTCTAATCAGAATGACGTTCCTCAGATGATTATCAAATTTAACAATAATTTTTCTTATAAAGGTAGCGCAGTTATTGATACTATTCATGAGTTGACCATTTAGGAGAAGAATGAAGTAATCAGAGAAATTACACTACTTGAGTTTCATTAATGATTTAGATAACATAAAACCCACTTAGTAAGGTGACTTATACATACAACTATTACTCTGACTGGCAATGATTATAACAAACGTAAAGGGGGAAATGCTATATCTTCATTTAACGAACTATTCCCACAAGTCAATGAAAAATCTACAATTAATAAGGTTAAACGTTTTTTTAAAGTATGGTTACCAAAAATGCAGAGATATAGTCAGAAGGATATTAGCGGAATTAAGTCGCCAATTATCATGGATATGCCTAAAAAGTACCTCAGGGAACAATCAACACGAAGAGACCATAACTAAACGTATCTATGCTGAGCAAGTTATTAATAATGTTCTAGTAGCTTTAAAGAGTTGTGACACTATTAGTAGAAAAATATTAATAGATGTCTATATTGCAGAAGATAATAAATAAAATGATATTGAAATGGATGATTTAGGATATGAAAAGACGAGATACAGTTTTTACAAGAATCGAGCATGCTTACAGTTTGCTGATTCATTCTTAATTGAAGACTTACATGATTTCAAAAAGTGAACATTTAGTGAACAAATTGAAGTGATTAATCTGTTATATTAGTAATATGATATTTTGATATCAGTTATTAATCTCTAATCCAAATATTTATACACACATGAGAAAGGTATTGTTTACCTGTCTTTTTTATTGTTTAATAATAGAGCGAGTATAAATTATTTGGAGGAGTAACTATTTGGACAATTATTATGTATTTAAATTAAATTTAGCACCAAATATAATTAGAACTTACGTTGAAAGAAAATCAGAAGGTTGGAAACAGCTTAAACATAATGTAATAAAGGATGATCTAACTAATAGTTTTGGAATACCTAATGGATTTGAAAGGGGAACATATTTAAATTTTATTTTTAAGGATACTGATGTTAAAGAAGAATTATCCAAATCTATAGAATATACAGAATTTGTTGCTCAATCTAAAAAAATAGAAGAGGAATATTTTGCTGTTATAGAAAACTATGAAAAAAATTCGGGCATTTTATGGACAAAAGAATTTTTGGGCGTTACAAAAGTTGAAATGAGAACAAAAATGGACAAATTACTTAAAAAATATCCATTTTTAAAAGAATCATTAGATGATGTTTTAGAAGATGATATAATAGGCAACTTAAAAGGGTACGGACGTTACGGACATGGTCGTAAAATGATGCTAGAGGCTAGAAAAATAATACGGTATATTCAGGATAAAGAATATATAAATGCTGGAGTGAATTTTTTTTATGAATTGGAAACTGAAAAAATTTTAATTTCTACTAATGACAAAAGTTTGAAAGAAGCTATTAGTATGTCTGAAAGAATAGAATCATTTATAAATACAGCAGAAAATACCAATATGGGTGCTGTATCAGTTAATGCAGTTCAAGATAGCGTTAGCATTAAGCAAGATTATGCAAGAGTAACAGTACATCTTGTCTATCCTAATGGTGCCCAGCAAGTTGAAGATAGGGACCTTGCTAGTCGAAAACGTATAAATGCTGAAGATGTGAAAAAAATATATAGTGCCCCTAGAGGAGAAAAAGTAAATACAGTAGAGTTAAGTAAACAATTGGGTGAAGATGCTAAGCGAGGATACCTTAAATCGATAAAACATAGGGCAATGAGTATAATGAAAATTGTACCTGTAATAGTTAATAAAAATTTTCATAAATAGGTGATAGTATGGTAGATAATAAATCATTGATGAGAGCATTATGGACTTCAAAACGAGCAACTATATGCAATATATACTCTAAAATTGGAATTTCGATAAATGTAATATTTACAATAATATATTTATTTTTTCCGGATATTATTAATGTTAATTATGAAGTTTCAAGCTTATTGGGTATTTCTGTTACCGGATTATCTTTTACATTCGCATTATTTGTTGCGGTTAAAAGTATCTTTGATATAGATAATTTAGGACACATATATTTAGTTTCTAAAACAGATACTCAATTAAAAAACGTATTTGTTGAAATATTCACACCATTTATGTGGACTTCATTTTTATGGCTAACCATAGTTGGAATATCAATTAGTACTATGTTAATATCATTTGAAACCTTTATTGATTTTGAAGTAATTTTGTATTTGAAAGGAATAGTTTTAATTTTAGTATTTACGGCGTCTTTGAATATTTTTGGGCTTATTTTAGACATCATCCGAGATACTCAAAAAAAGGCTATAGAGGCTGGAGAAGAAGAAGCTGAGTCAATAATAAAAAATAATAAAATGAAGTGAACCCTAAATATTGGACGAAGCTTTATGCAGCATTCTGGGTTATAAAAATTCGGTGTTCAACCGGGCTTTTACAACCCAATTTTATTTTAATTCGTGAAAAATTATAGTCATTTATCCAAACCGGTACTTGTGAAACTAGTGTTTCATATGTATCGGTTTCTTTTTGATAGAAAGCTTCAGCTTTCATAATATGGAAAAAGCTTTCCATGGCAGCGTTATCTAAACATGTTGCTTTACGTGACATACTCTGAAAAATACGATATTTTTTGAGAATAGTAACCCAATTTTTGTGTTGATATTGGAATCCTTGGTCAGAATGAATCGTCGTTCGATAATTTAAATCTTTTGGGATTTTTGCAATTGCTTGTTTCAAAACCTTTGTTGTAAATTTAACTGTTGGATGTTTACTAATCTGATGACTTAGAATTTTGCCTGAAAACAGATCATAAATACAGGTGAAATGGGCCCGTTCATCGATTGTTTCGTCACCCCAACGGACTTCTGTAACATCTGTTGCTAGTTTTTGATAAGGTCGGTCCGAAAAGAAACGGCGATTAATCAGGTTTTTAGAAACGGTACCAACTTTTCCTTTATACGAGTTGTATTTGCGTGTCTGGCTGAAATTGAAGTAGCTCCCATAAATTAAATCTCCTTAAATTTTTAAAATTTTGTAGCAATACGACCAATGAGCCTTGCACTCATAGCCAGCTTAACTGGTGGTCGAAAGGGTAGTTAGGCGTCCATTACAATAACTTGTAATTCTTCAGTTACAAATTGATTGATGCCTGCTAAAAATTCTTTAAAATAAGTTGTTTCATTGTGGAAGTTAACTGCGTCTTGGTCTTGCCAATGCTCAATTATTGCATAACGATTGTTGGCACCTAATTGTTTAAAATGATTGTATGAAATATTACCAGATTCTTTTTTTGATTGCGTCACTAGAGGATCAATAAAATGTTCATATTCTGTAATACAATTTTCATTAACAACTAAACTAACATTAAAAACTTTCATGATAATATTCTCCTTTTTAGCTTTTAACGTGATTCCTATGCACGTAGATAAACAAAAACGAGCAGCAGGAGTTGCACCTGCTTGAAGTATCTATACACTCGTTAAAATTAGTTAAATATTTATTCCCAAGTTGAGTCCCCGTAAGTGACAGAGAACGGACCAGCATTAGAAGTTGTAAAGTATAATGTCATTACAGCTTTTTTTCCGGCAGCTATTGAATTTGGAATATTACCAGAGTAAGTCTCTGAATTAAATTCCCCAATAGTATCATCACTATCATAGACGTCAAACTTTTGACCATTGAAATCTAGTGGACCTGTACCATTATTTTGAACGGTTACTTTAACAGCAACTTGTGTATCACCGGATTTAACATCATTTAAAGGAACTGACGTTTCTTTTTCAGCAGAGTCAACGGTTATCTTTGAGTCGTCAGTTAAATCTACAGAATCGCCAAAAGATGAAGTAGATTCTGAATCGGATTCATCATCAGTGTATGACTCATCGTCAGATTCTGAATCAGATTCAGATTCATCGTCAACATATGAATCATCATCGTCATCATAACTAGAATCATCATCTGATTCTGACGAGTCACTAGCACTTGACGATCTAAAATTAGACGATGAACGCGCTGACGAATCTTTATCAGATGTTACCGACATCACGCTAAAAGAAATAATTGATATGCCTAAACCGGCAATCAATAAAATTAGTGGTATTAAATTAGAAGCTTTATTACCCCAAGCTACAATAAACCAAGTTACACCTGTAAAAAAAACAACTAAACCAATAAGAAAAATAATTGTAAATGTAGTACTCATGAATATATTTCCTCCGAAATCTATATCTCTACTCCTAGAAATATGATAAAATTATTTGTTAATATATTTATACCCTCTAACTTGCTACCAACAGGTTAGGGGATTTTTTAATAGTTTTATTTCAAACAATTTACTAAAGCTTAAGTAATTGCTTGATATTTTTAACGTGTTTTCCAGTAATACAATATAAAGCGTTGCCAACAGCCTTACCGACAGAAAATGCTTTCTTATCGCCTGATATTTTAATACTTTAGTAGATTTATTGATAAAAATATCCATGCAACAAATATGCAACAAATGTTTTGAGCATTCTATCCTTTATAGTCTGTTTTCACCTAAATAAAAAAATAGGAACGCCCGTTTAAAGGCATTCCTATTTTTATAAATCGGTCTAGAATGGATATCTATGACTCGGGTGAGATTCGAACTCACGACCGTCCGCTTAGAAGGCGGATGCTCTATCCAGCTGAGCTACCGAGTCATAACAACATTTAATAGTATATGATAAAATACTGGTACTTGTCAATGGAAATTGGTAGAACTCTTATAAATTATCAAAAACATGAATGAAAGTTTTGATGAAATGTTCTATAATAAGAAAGTAATAGACATAAATGGAGATAAAGACTATTTAATTATGAATAAAGAGGTTGAAAAATGGTTGATTCTAATGATCCACGGGTAAAGAGAACAAGACAAAATTTAAAAAAATCATTAGTTGTACTCATGAAACATTACAAAGTTGAAAATATTAGCGTTCAAAAGATTACTCAGGAAGCAAATGTCACTCGAGGAACATTCTATCTGCATTATCATGACAAACAAGATTTTATTAATCGGGCAATGGATGAAATTTTAGATGACTTTTTTGATTACATTATGATTATGTCAAAACAATCACCAGATAAAGCGTACGTTTATTCGAAACCAGTTGAAGTTTGTTGTTTAAATCGGGTGTTTAACTACTTACAAGATGAATCAATGATGTTTGGCGTACTTTTAAATAGTCAAGAAGATGTCGCTTTTTCTGATAAAGTATATGATAGACTAGTTATCTACTTAAATAACTTTAGAGAACAGTTAGCAGGCGATTTTGAAGTATCTAAGATACCAAACGAGTTACAAGTATCCTATGTTGCATCAGCGCACCTAGGCTTCATTAAACGTTGGTTACGAGACGATATGATCTACACACCGCACTACGTTGCTAAGGTTTTAAAAGAAATTACTGGCGTTGATACAAGTAACGGAGTCAATTTAACAAACTTTTTTGTTGAAAATGATGGATAACGTTGACTTAAGAAGTTACATTTGATATTATAATAACGTTGTATTTGTGAACACCACAACTGCAACCGCACGTTTTAAGTTTTTAAGCGTCAGGTTGTCTAAATCTGATCACTAAATTACGGCGAGTCTAAGTAATCTATAAGGAGGTGTAATACACATGTACGCAATTATTAAAACAGGTGGCAAACAACTTAAAGTTGAAGCCGGAGAAGCTATTTACATTGAAAAATTATCAGCAGAAGCTGGTGAAAAAGTTACATTTGATGAAATTGTTTTAGTTGGTGGCGAAAAAACCGTTATTGGTGCTCCTTTTGTTAAAGGTGCTACAGTAACTGGTACTGTTGAAAAACAAGGCCGTGAAAAGAAAGTTGTTACTTTCAAATACAAACCTAAGAAACATTCTCATACAAAACAAGGTCATCGTCAACCATATACTAAGGTTGTTATCGATGCTATTAACGCATAATTTTGAAAGTAGGCTACTAGTATGATACGTGCAGTTATTTCTCGGAGAGATGCCAAAATCATCGATGCGTTTGAAATAACAGGGCATGCTGATTCTGGTGAATATGGTCAAGATATTGTGTGTGCTGCGGTTTCGGTATTGACTATCAATACAGTTAATAGTTTGACCGAACTTGCTAAACTTAATCCTGATGTTGAGATGGATGAAGATAATGGTGGATTAATGAAAGTTAAACTATCAGAATCTGAGTTAAACGATGCTACAGGACAGTTATTTTTAGAAAGTTTAGTTTTAGGACTACAGTCAATTGAGCAAAACTATCAAGATTACATTAAATTAACACTTAAATAATAAGACTATAACAAGGAGGTGCATTGATTATGTTAATGAATTTACAATTTTTCTCACATAAAAAAGGTGGGGGTTCTACTTCTAATGGCCGTGATTCTGTCGGTAGACGTTTAGGCTCAAAAAGAGCTGACGGACAAGAAGTAACAGGTGGTTCAATTCTTTATCGTCAACGTGGAACACGTATTTATCCTGGTGTTAACGTTGGTAAAGGTGGAGATGATACTTTGTTTGCTAAAGTCGATGGTATCGTTCGCTTCGAACGTAAAGGCCGCGATAAGAAACAAGTCTCTGTATACCCTGTAGCTGAATAATAATAACTCAAAGGAAACCTCTTCATTTTATGATAGAGATTTCCTTTTTTTGTACATAAAAGGAGTGTTTAAATGAATTTTGATAGAATTAAACAATTACAATCAACTTTTGAGAAACTCTCGATTGATGCATTTCTAGTGACGGATACGACAAACATATTTTATTTAAGTGGTTTTGAAGGTGATGGTGTATTGTTAATTACTGATACACAACAATTTTTAATCACTGACCTAAGATTTGAATTGGCACTAGAAAATCATGATAAAAAATTAGAAATAAAATTTACGCGTGATTATCTGGGTGCTGTATCTGACATAATTAGTGAAAAAGGATTAACAGTTATGGGATTTGAATCATCAATATCATTTTTAGAGTATGATCAATTAGATGAAATCCTTGTTAGTGATTTGGTGCCATTTACTAATATTGTTGACGAATTACGACGTGTTAAAGATAAGGATGAGCAGATAAAATTAATAAAAGCAGGAAAATTAGCTGATGAAGCTTTCAATTATATTGTGTCGACGATTGAAGTTGGTCAAACAGAAATTGAAATTGCTAATCGGCTAGATAGTTATATCAAAAATTTAGGTACTATGAGTGAATCTTTTGAAACAATTGTAGCAAGCGGTATTCATTCAACATGGCCACATGCAACGGTTTCAAAACGAAAGATTCAAGACCAGGATCTGATTACGATAGATTTTGGCTATTATTACGAGAACTATACATTTGATGTCACAAGGACCATCGCCGTGGGATCGATATCTGATGAATTAAAACATATCTACGAGTCTGTTTTAACGACACAAGAACGAGTGATTTCATTAATTAAACCGGGAATAAAATTAAGTGAATTAGCTAGAGTTGCTAATGAAACAATCGCCGATGCAGGATATGGTAAATATTTTAATCATGGGATTGGGCATGGAATTGGCCTATCAATTCATGAATTACCTAATATTAAATTGGATGATTCAAACAGTGTTTTGCAAGCAGGCGACGTCATTACAATTGAACCAGGGATTTATGTACCAAACCTTAGTGGGGTTCGAATTGAGGATGATATTTTAGTGACTGAGAATGGCTATCAAATGTTAACGAATTCTTCTAAAAAATTAATGATAATATAGACTTTAACTTGCTTTTATATGTCCATTATTGCTATTATTAGAACTATGAGATACACGAGATAGTAGGAGGAATATTATATTATGATGTCCGTTAATGAATTTAAAAATGGTGTTACAATCGAAGTTGATGGTGATTTATGGCGTGTTGTTGAATTTCAACATGTTAAACCGGGTAAAGGTTCTGCTTTTGTTCGATCAAAACTAAAGAATCTCCGTACAGGTGCTGCTCAAGAAAAAACATTCCGTGCTGGTGAAAAAGTTCAAAAAGCACAAATTGATAATAAAAAAATGCAATATCTTTATGCTGATGGTAACAACTATGTATTTATGGATATGGATACATATGAACAATTAGAATTACCAGAAGAACGCGTGCATGAACAATTAAATTATTTGAAAGAAAACTTAATTGTTAATGTTATTATGTTTGGCACTGAAACACTTGGTGTTGACGTTCCTAATACAGTTGAATTAAAAGTAGCATCAACTGAAGCGGGTATTAAAGGTAATACACAATCTGGTGGAACTAAACCTGCTGTTCTTGAAACAGGATTAGTTGTACAAGTGCCATTCTTCGTTAATGAAGATGAAATGTTAATTATTAATACACAAGATGGCACATATATTTCCAGAGCACAATAAATCGACGGAGGTTAAACTTATGGCTGAAGAAACAAATATTGTTTTAAAAAGTACTGAACCTTCTTTGGGTGACATTAAGATTGCACCTGAAGTTATTGAAATTATTGTTGGAATTGCTGCTAACCAAATTGATGGTGTTTACTCAATGCGTGGGACAATTGCTAAAAATTTAACTGAATTATTTGGCCGTAAAAAGTCACTGGGTAAGGGTGTTAAACTTGATTTAACAGATGACCAGTTGAATATTGATGTTTTTGTTTACCTTGATTACGGTGTATCTGTTCCTAAGGTTGCATTAGTGATGCAAGAAAAGATTAAACAACAATTACTATTTATGACAGGTTTAGAAATTATTGAAGTAAATGTTCATGTTGAAGGGGTTATTCCTGAAAAGGAAGCCGATAAGATAGATACTGACGATTTATTTTCAGAAAAAGATGGTGAAAATTAGTGAGTGTAATAGTAACTAGACATACGATTCGCGAAAAAGCATTTCAAGCATTATTTGCGTTAAATTCTAACCCAGATGGTGATAGAGAGGCTATTTATCGTGAATTGTTAGAAGTTCCTGATGAAGAGTCGGCTGTAATTCCACCTTATTTAGAAGCATTAGTTTCAGGTGTTAGTGATAAACAAGCTGAGATAGATTCTGTTATTGAAGAAAATCTAACATCACGCTGGAAACTATCACGCTTAAACAATACGGATTTAATTATTTTGAGATTAGCTATTTACGAAATGAAATACGTAGATGATGTTCCTGCTAAGGTAGCATTGAATGAAGCTTTAGAAATTGCTAAAGAATTTAGTGATGATGAATCAAGAAAATTTGTTAATGGTGTGTTAGATCCAGTTGTTGAAAAAATGCCTGTTGATATTGAAAAAACAAATGAATAATAATGATTGAGAAGTGTTGCATTTTTTGCGACACTTTTTTTTTAGAAATGAATACCTTAAATATGATAAAATGTAAGAAGTAAAAATGGAATAGAGGTGCTAAATTATGGCTAAATTAATTGATGGTAAAAAATTGGCACAAATAACGACGGATAATTTAAAATCTGAGATAGAAGCTTTAAAGAAAAAGAATGTCTTTCCTACATTAGCTGTTATTGTAGTTGGAGAAAATCCAGCAAGTAAAATATATGTTAAGAATAAGCATCGAATTGCTGAATCTATTGGGATAAAATCGATTGTTAAAAGATTACCTGATACGATATCAGAAAAAGAGTTGCTAAATCTCATTAATGACTATAATGATAATTCAGATATTAATGGCATATTAGTACAGTTACCTTTACCGAACCAAATTGATGAAAAAAAGATAACCGAAGCTATTAAACCAGAAAAAGATGTTGATGGATTTCATCCGATAAATATTGGACGATTAGCCATGAATGATCCACTAGCAATTCCATGTACACCACTGGGAATTATGAGAATGTTTAACGCATACAATATTGATTTAGACGGTAAAAATGCAGTTGTTGTTGGCCGCAGTAATATTGTGGGTAAACCAATGGCGGCGTTACTTTTAAACGCTAATGCAACAGTAACGATAACGCATAGTCATACGGAAAATTTATCAGAGATAACTAAACAGGCTGATATTTTAGTCGTTGCAATTGGTCAAGCAAACTTTATTAAAAAAACCGATGTGAAACAAGGTGCTGTAGTCATCGATGTCGGGATGAACCGCTTAGATAGTGGTAAGTTAGCGGGAGATGTCGATAAGGAAGTTGCAGAGGTTGCAGGATATCTGACACCAGTACCAAAAGGGGTTGGACCTATGACGATTGCAATGTTGATGGAACAAACAATTGAATTAACAAAACGGAGTGTTGGCATTGAATAAAGATAATTATTTATCAGTTACATCATTAACAACATATTTGAAGAAAAAATTTGATGCTGATCCTTATCTTGGGACCGTTTATTTAACTGGCGAAATTTCAAATTTAAGACCTCGACCTAATGCGCATCAATATTTTAGTTTAAAAGATGATCATGCTAAAATTAGCGCAATTATGTTCCGTTCAGCTTTTGATAAAATAAAATTTAAACCAGAAGATGGCATGAAAGTTTTAGTTATGGGCCGTATATCTTTATATGAAGCGACAGGTAACTATCAAATATATATTGAGCGAATGGAACCTGATGGTGTTGGTGCGTTATATCAAGCCTATGAGCAGTTAAAAAATAAGCTACAAGCTGAAGGATTATTTTCAGCACCAAAACAGGCATTGGTTAAATATCCTAAACGAATTGCTGTGATTACAAGTCCTTCAGGGGCTGTCATTAAAGATATTATGACAACCGTTAAAAGACGTTACCCGATTGCTCAATTAGTTTTATTTCCTGCGATTGTACAAGGTGACAAAGCAGCTAATGATTTAGTTAAGCGGTTAAAACAAATTAACGAATTAGGCCATTTTGACACGATTATTATTGGTCGAGGCGGTGGCTCAATTGAAGATTTATGGCCATTTAATGAAGAATCTGTTGCAAGGGAAATATTTGCTAGCCAGATTCCAATTATTTCTTCAGTTGGACATGAGACAGACACAACCATTGCTGATTTAGTGGCCGATGTTCGGGCAGCAACGCCAACAGCAGCAGCAGAATTAGCTGTCCCTGTTTACGCCGATGAATTAATTAAGATTAATCAATTAAAATTGAGACTATTACAAGTAACACAAAATATTTTAAGTTTAAGAAGACAACAATTAGATAAGATTCAACAATCATATGTTTTTCAACAACCTAATCGGTTATATGAGGGTTACCTTCAAAACTTAGACAATTTAGCACAACGCTTAATGCAAGTAACAAAACAAATTATCACAATTAAGAAACAACAATTTGAACAAGCTAATGGTCAGTTGCGCTATCAAAATCCGCAACAATTGGTTAGTCAACTGCAAGATCAAGTAAAACAACAAAACAAACAGTTACATCAATTAATGACCTACTTACTTGAAACAAAGAAACAACAGGTTGGCGAAAAAATAAATGCGCTTGATTTATTAAGTCCATTGAAGATTATGGGACGAGGATACAGTTACGTATCTATGGAAGATAAAATTATTAAAAGTATTAATTCAGTGAATATAGATGATAACGTCGTGTTACACCTTACAGATGGTAAAGCATATGCAAAAATTGAAAAAGTTGAAAAAGGAGAATAAAAAATGGCTGAAAAAAAAGCGACATTTGAAGATAACTTAGTAGAACTTGAAAAAATTGTAACAGAACTAGAACAAGGTGATGTTCCTTTAGAAAAAGCATTAACCCAATTTCAAAACGGTGTTAAGTTGAGCTCAAAATTGCAAAAAACATTGGAAAATGCTGAAAAAACATTAACCAGTGTCATGAATGATTCTGGTGAAGAAGTGCCATTCGAACAAGGCTTAGAAAATGAGTAACTTAACTAAATTTTCTGATATCGTATTACCAGAATTTAATCAAATTATGTTGAATCAATTACAGGCTTTAGACACTGAAAAAAAGTTAAAAGAATCGATGACTTATTCAGTTGAAGCGGGTGGTAAACGTATTAGACCACTAATCATTTTTGTTATTTGTCAAATGCTTAATCGTAAACTTGATAAGTCAGTTTATTCTATTGCTGGTGCATTAGAATTAATTCATACCTATTCATTAATTCATGATGATTTGCCTGCGATGGATGATGATAATTTAAGACGTGGTAAACCAACAAACCATATTATTTTTGGTGAAAGCATGGCAATTTTAGCTGGTGATGCACTAAATACATTAGCCTTTGAATGGATCAGTAACGCAGAGTTGCCTGATTCACAAAAGGTATTACTAATGGGTCAACTAGCTAGGTTAGCTGGCCCAGAGGGAATGGTTGGCGGTCAAGTTGCCGATATTGAAGGTGAACAAAAAGAGTTATCATTAGCGCAGTTGAAACAGGTGCATAAGCGTAAAACGGGTGATTTAATTGAATTTTCAGTTTACGCAGGTAGCATACTTGGAAAAGCGACTGACCAACAGCACGTAGCGTTTATGGCATATGGACGTCATTTTGGGTTAGCTTTTCAAATCTATGATGATATTATGGATGTCGTTGGGACATCTGAAGAGATGGGCAAGGCTGTTCATAAAGACAATCAAGAAAATAAAAATACGTATCCTGGACTAATGGGAATTGATCAAGCTTATAGGATGCTCGAAGAAGTAACCAATCAAGCTAAAGATGCTATTCAAACGCTTAAGCAAACAGGGTTGGAGACAGAGTATTTGGAAGAATTGTTACATTACTTTAAATTAAAAAATTAGGAGTCACTATGAAAAAAGAGCGCATTGATGTTTTATTAGTTAAACAAGGGTTATTTGAAACTCGTGAACAGGCCAAACGTGCAGTTATGGCTGGTGAAATTCTGGGTGAGAATGAAGAACGATTGGATAAACCAGGTGTTAAAATTTCTGAAGAAACTGTGCTTCATTTTAAAGGTAAAAAATTACCTTATGTGAGCCGCGGTGGACTTAAATTAGAAAAAGCCCTTAAAGTATTTGATGCAACCGTTCAGGATAAAACGGTCTTAGACATTGGATCATCAACCGGTGGCTTTACCGATGTTGCTTTACAAAATGGCGCAAAATTAAGTTATGCGTTAGATGTTGGTACCAATCAATTAGTTTGGAAATTACGACAAGATCCAAGAGTTGTTGTGATGGAAAATACTAACTTCAGATATAGTAAAAAAGAAGATTTTGAATTTGGACAACCCAATTTTGCAACAATAGATGTATCGTTTATTTCATTACATCTTATTTTACCTGCATTAAAGAAAATTATTACTGAAAATGGGGATGTTGTGGCATTAATAAAACCCCAATTTGAAGCAGGAAAAGAAAATGTTGGAAAACATGGTATTGTACGAGATGAAAAGATTCATCGTCAAGTGCTCGAAGACATTGTTCAATTTTCTATTTCCACTGGATTTAATGTTGCGGATTTAAGCTACTCACCAATTAAGGGTGGCGAAGGTAATATTGAATTTTTAATTCATTTAAAGTCTGCGATAAATGAAATTGGCGAGATTTCGGATAAGGTTAGTATCGATGGCGTATTAACTGCTGCATACGATAACCTGAATGCCGTTAAATAAGGATTTAAAGTGAAGTTCTTTAATAATAATTGAAATTACGTTATACTAACTCTATGGGTGGTAGAGGTTATCGGGTGAGGGGGACTTTAATGAAAAAGCAAGAACGGCAACGTTATGTTCGTGAATTATTGAAGAACAATAATATTGATAAGCAGGAAGATTTTGTGAGTTTGCTTAAAAAACAAGGGATTACAGTCACACAAGCAACTATTTCTAGAGATATTAAAGAAATGCAATTAATTAAAGTGCCATCTGCTGATGGAACTTACAGTTATAATTTACCTGTTCAAAAAAAATTGAATACAGAAAAAAAATTAACTAAAACGTTAAAAGATGCTTTTATATCAACTGATGTTCAAAATGAAATGTGTCTCGTTAAGGTGACGCCAGGAAGTGGTCCAGCAATCGTATCTTTAATTGAACAAATGAATTATTCATTTGTTTTTGGTACTTTAGGCGGAGATGGATCAGCTCTAATTATCTGTCACTCGAACAAAGATGCGTTAAAGTTAAGTAAAATTTTAAATGAGATTGTAACTGAATAGATAGAAATAAAATCTGTGACATTTGTTTCAGATTTTTTCTATTAAAGGGGTGAAAAAAATGTTACAAGAATTGACAATAAAAGATTTTGCCATTATTGATTCTTTGAATATCGATTTCATGGCTAATATGACAGTTTTAACAGGTGAAACTGGTGCGGGTAAATCCATTATCATTGATGCTTTGGGCCTCTTATCAGGTGGTAGAGGGTCCCAAGAATTTATTAGAAAAGATGCAAAAAAAATGGTGCTACAAGGACTCTTTATGCCAACTGAAAACTCAAATACGTTAACGAAGTTGGACCAATTAGGTATTGGCCATGATGATAACTCTGTGATTTTACAACGTGAAATACATAGATCTGGTAAAAATATTTGTCGCATAAACGGTATGTTGGTTAACACGAGTACACTAAAATCAATTGGTGAAACGTTAGTTGATATTCATGGCCAAAATGAACATCAAGAATTAATGCAACAGGATAAGCATTTGGGCATGTTAGATGAATATATTAAAAATGATATTCAAACACTGAAGCATAGTTATCAAGAAGCATTTGAATACTATCAAAACCTAAATAAGTTACAAATAAAAAGACAAACAAATCAAAACGAATGGGCACAACGATTAGATATGTTACATTTTCAAAAAGATGAAATTGAAAGTGCAGATTTAATTGAAAATGAAGAAGACATATTAAGCGCTGAAAAAGAACGTCTAGAAAATTTTCAAACTATTAATCAGTCACTGGATGCAAGTTACCAAGCGTTATCGGGTGATGATGAAAATACAGTTGACCATGTTGGTGTTGCAATGTCTAACATGCTAAAAATTGATAATTTAGATAGTGAATATAAAGACTTAGCAGAACGGTTGTCGTCAGCCTATTATATGCTGCAGGATGCATCTAGTGACCTATTGCGTCAGTTAGACTCCCTGGAATGGGATGAGCAACGATTAAATGAGATTGAAAATAGGCTTGAATTAATTGTACAATTAAAACACAAATATGGTGATTCTGTTGAAAAAATATTAGCTTATTTGAGTCTTATATCTGAAGAATTAATTGAAATGGAAGCAACTGAAGGTAATGCAGATGATTTAGATAATCAAGTTAATTTAGCTAGAAAAGAAGCCCATAAATTGGCTGATAAATTAACTAATGTTCGAAAAAAAGCAGCCATCATTCTACAAAAAGAAGTGCATAAACAGTTAAGTGAGTTGTATATGGACAAAGCCGTTTTTGAAGTTAAATTTGATTCACTCAATCAGTTAAATAGTACCGGACAAGATAAAGTTGAATTTTATATTCAAACAAATGTTGGGGAAACAATGGGGCCATTAGCTAAGATTGCTTCTGGTGGTGAACTTTCTCGAATGATGTTAGCGTTAAAGACAATTTTTTCTAGGACGCAAGGTGTCACAAGTATTATATTTGATGAAGTTGATACAGGAGTTAGTGGACGTGTTGCCCAGGCAATTGCTGAAAAAATTAATCAAATTGCCCAACAATCACAAGTTCTATGTATCACACATTTGCCACAGGTTGCTGCAATTAGCGAGCACCATTACTTTATAGCTAAAGAAGTGATTTGTGAACGTACAGAAACATCTATTAAATTGTTATCTAAGGAAGATCGTATTCAAGAAATTGCTCGAATGCTTGCCGGTTCTGAGATTACACCTTTAACTGTTAAACATGCTGAAGAATTACTAAATACGGCACAAAAAAAATAATTAAAACCAAGGTACTACTATGAATAGATGATTGGTTAGTTATAAAAAAGGAGAGTACTAATATGCTTAAGTTTGATAAAATATCAAAAATTTATAAAGGTAATAAAGCTGTAGATAATTTTAATTTGGAAGTTCAAGATGGTGAATTCATTTGTTTCATCGGAACATCTGGTTCAGGTAAAACAACTACTATGAGAATGATTAACCGTATGTTGACACAAACAGAAGGTACAATCACTATTGATGGTAAAGATATAGCCAAAATGGATCCCGTTAAATTACGTCGTAAAATCGGATATGTTATTCAAAATATTGGTTTAATGCCACATATGACTATTCGTGAAAATATTACATTAGTACCAAAATTATTAAAATGGCCTGAAGAAAAAAGAGATGAACGCGCTAAAGAAATGATTAAATTAGTTGAACTACCAGAATCATATTTAGACCGTTACCCATCTGAACTTTCTGGTGGGCAACAACAAAGAATCGGAGTTGTCAGAGCTTTAGCTGCTGATCAAGATATTATCTTGATGGATGAACCTTTTGGTGCGCTTGATCCTATTACTAGAGAAGCTTTACAAGATTTAGTTAAAGATTTACAAGAACGTTTAGGTAAGACATTCGTTTTTGTTACTCATGATATGGATGAAGCTTTAAAATTAGCAACACGAATTGTTGTTATGTCTGAAGGAAAGATTGTTCAAGCAGATACACCCGATAATATTTTGAAAAATCCAGCAAATAAATTTGTTGAAAACTTGATTGGTCAAGATAGACTTATCCAAGCTCGTCCAAGTATTACAACTGTTGGTCAAGTTATGTTAGCTAACCCAGTTTCAATTACACCAGGTAAGTCATTAGTAACAGCTATTCGTTTAATGCATGATCGTCGAGTTGATACGTTGTTAGTTACTGATGATGCTGGTATTTTAAAGGGTTATATTGATATTGAAAGCTTAGATTATAGTTTCAATACATCAAGTAGTGTCAGCGATATTATGAACAAAGATATTTTCTATGTTAAAGAAGATTCATTAGTTCGTGATACTGTTGAACGTATTTTAAAACGTGGATTTAAAAATGTACCTGTTATTAATAAAGATGGTATATTAGTCGGAATTGTAACCCGCGCTACCCTAGTTGATATTGTTTATGATGCACTTTGGGGTGATGAAAATAGTGCTTCTCATGAAGAAGTAACTAAAATAATGACGTCAGACTCAGGTACAGATACCGATGAAACTAGCCCAAGTTCAACGAAGGAGGGTTAATAATGACTTCATTTTTACAAGAATATGGGGCAATGATTGTCTCAAAATTATGGGAACATATTGAAATTTCAGGAATGGCATTATTTTTTGGAGTAGCAATAGCTGTTCCTTTAGGAATTTTACTAACAAGATTACCTAAGACAGCCAATATTGTAATTGCAATTGCTAGTATGTTGCAAACAATTCCTGCTTTAGCTTTACTAGCCATGATGATTCCTTTATTTGGGATTGGTAAGTTACCAGCTGTTGTAGCATTATTTATCTATTCGTTGTTACCAATATTAAGAAATACGTATATTGGTATTAAAGAAGTGGATCCAGTGTTAAAAGACGCTGCTAAAGGGATGGGTATGACTAATTTGCAGTCGATTCTGCAAGTTGAATTAGTTATGGCATCTCAGGTTATTATGTCTGGAATTCGTTTAGCTGCAACTTATGTAATTGCTTGGGCAACATTAGCTTCATATATTGGTGCTGGTGGCTTAGGGGATATGATTTTTAATGGATTAAATTTGTATCAACCAAAATTAATTTTAGGCGGTACAATTCCAGTTATCTTATTAGCCTTACTAGTTGATTTTATACTTGGACAGGTTGAAAAAAAGGTAGCACCAAAAACAACAAGAAATTAAGGAGGCTTTAACATGAAAATTACGATGAAAAAAATACTTGTTAGCTTAAGCCTTCTGTTTGCCGGTGTGAGTCTATCAAGTTGTGGGTTTCCTGGTTTAACAGGTGGCTCTGAATCGACAATTAAAATTGTCGCACAATCAACGACGGAATCTCAAATTATTGGATCAATGCTACAACAATTGATTGAACATGAATCAGATAATCAAGTAGAACTGATAAATAATTTAGGTTCTGGTACATTAAGTTTTAATGCACTCAAAAACGGTGATGCAGATATATCATCTGCTAGATATACAGGAACTGACTTAAGTGCGGTATTAAATAAACCAGTAGAAAAAGATACCGTTAAAGCTAATAAAATAGTTAAAGATGGATTCGAAAATAGATTCCAAATGAAATGGTTTGATAGTTTAGGTTTTGCTGATACTTATGCATTTATGGTTACAAAAGAGACAGCTAAAAAGTACAATTTAAACACAGTATCTGATTTAAGAAAAATTGAATCTAAATTAACAGTCGGTGTTGATGCCAACTGGATTAGCCGTGTAGGTGATGGTTACGATGGTTTCCAAAAAGAATATAATATTAAATTTGGTAACATTTATCCTATGCAGATTGGATTAGTCTATAGCGCTTTGGCAAAGGGTAAAATGGATGTTGTTCTTGGATATTCAACTGATGGCCGAATTAAGAGTTATGATCTGAAAATTTTGAAGGATGATCGTCACTTCTTCCCACCATATTCAGCAAGCCTTGTTGCAAATGATTCTATCTTGAAGGAACATCCTGAATTAACACCGCTTATTGATCGACTTAAAAACAAAATTAATTTATCAACAATGCAATCATTAAATTACAAAGTTGATAATGATTTTTACGAACCAGCAGTAGTTGCAAAACAATTCTTAGAAGAACATCATTACTTCGAAAAGGCGGGTGATTAATATGAATACTTTTGATCAATTGATGTCTTATTTTAGTAATAATGGGTTATATGTTTTACAAGAATTTACAAGACATTTTTTAATTTCAATATATGGTGTGATAATTGCTGCAATTATTGGGATTCCAATCGGAATTTTTATCTCAAAACATCATAGATTGAGCGATGTAGCAATAGGTGCTGCTAATGTTATTCAAACTGTACCATCATTAGCAATGTTATCTATTATTATGTTGGGACTAGGTTTAGGTGTTAATACAGTTATTGTAACTGTTGCACTTTACTCACTATTACCTATTTTAAAAAATACGTATTCAGGGATGATTAATGTTGATCCTGGCGTTCTTGATTCTGGTAAAGGGATGGGAATGACGAGACTTCAAATCCTTTATATGATTGAGTTACCGTTATCATTATCAGTTATCATGGCCGGAATTAGAAATGCATTAGTTGTTGCAATTGGTATTACAGCAATTGGTTCATTTATTGGTGCAGGTGGACTTGGAGATATTATTATCCGAGGAACAAATGCAACTGATGGAGCAGCTATTATTTTAGCTGGTGCATTGCCAACAGCTCTAATGGCCGTTATTGCTGATGCAATTTTGGCACTTATTCAAAGAAAATTTGATCCAACAACAATTAAACGTAAATAAAAAAATGGTCATTTTCTAGTTGTTATAGAAAGTGACCATTTTTATATTGAATCGATTAAAGCGATATAACGGAGTTGATTATCAGTAAGAAGGTAAGTGATATTCGTATATTGCGTTTTAAATATTAATTGATTAGAACCAGAACGTCGGTGTAAGGTACCACGAAGTTCTTGGAATTCTTTTTGAAATCCAGTTGGATTTAATTGTAAAATAATTGTTTTTTTCATTTTTAAAACTTTTTCTGTAAAGAGTGCTAATTGAAATTGAGGCATTTGTGGTCTTAAAATAAAGTCATCTAAATCAAAAATTTTATGATATGAATATTGTAGTGTTGAGCCAATAGTTTGAATTGTTGTTTGTTGTTTATTTTGCATAATAAAGTTCCTCCCCGAACGTTTGTTTGTATTTTCATTATACGAACAAACGTTCGGTAAAGCAAGTGTTAATTTATAATATATTTAAAAGATGACAACAGCGCATAAAAAGCTTGAATAATAGCCGTAAAAAGTGCATACTATTTATTAATACTTATCTTAGAGGAGTTTACAAATTTAATGGCTAATCGTGGAATGTTGATCGTACTATCTGGTCCATCAGGGGTCGGTAAAGGAACCGTAAGAAAAGCAATTTTTGACCAAGCTGACAATAAGTTTCTTTATTCAATTTCAATGACCACTCGTAAAATGCGAGAAGGCGAAGTTGATGGTGTTGACTATCATTTTGTATCAAAAGAAGAATTTGAGAATGAAATTTCAACGGGCGGTATGTTAGAATACGCCAAGTATGTTGACAATTACTATGGAACACCGTTAAAATATGTAAATAAGATGCTTGACGCTGGTCAAGATGTCTTTCTTGAAATTGAAGTACAAGGTGCTATGCAAGTTCGAGAAAAAATTTCTGATGGTTTATTTATTTTCTTAACGCCACCTGATTTGATGGAATTAAGACAAAGAATTACAGGACGTGGAACGGATGATTCTGCAACTATTGATAAACGAATGACAAAAGCCATTGGTGAGATTGATATGATGCAGAATTACGATTACGCGGTTGTTAATGATGAAATAAATGATGCTGTTGAAAAAATTCAAACGATTATTAAAGCTGAACGTTGGCGTGTAAAACGATTTTTACCTGACTATAGAAAACAATTAGGAGATGTATTTAAATGATTTTATATCCTTCAGTAGATGACTTATTGAAACAAGTAGATTCAAGATACTCATTAATTATGTTAGCAAGTAAACGTGCCCATGAATTAGATGCTGGCGCTCTACCAATGCTTTCTAATTACAAATCAAAAAAGAATGTTGGACGTGCTTTGGAAGAAGTTGTTACTGGTGATTTAATTATTGATCCAGTTGAAAAAGAAGATATTCGTTAATCTGATTAAATGAAAAGGAGTTAAGACAAGCTAATTGTCCTAACTCCTATTTTATTTCTTAGAAAATTGATACAATAGAGAATAGAATAAATTCGGTATGGGGGCGACATGAAATGACACTTGAAAATAAAAAAATCGGTCTTGTTGTAACAGGTGGTATTGCAGCGTATAAAAGTTTGGGATTAGTCCGAGCACTAATTAAACAAGGTGCTAGCGTTCGAGTTGCGATGACCAAAGCTGCAACTGAATTTGTAACACCCTTGAGTTTTGAAACGTTGAGTAAAAATAGGGTGTTAACTGATTTATTTTCAGGAAAAGAGTCTGAGCATGTTGCACATATTGAATTTGCAGACTGGGCAGAATTAATGGTTATTGCACCAGCGACAGCAAACATTATCGCAAAAATGGCCAATGGTATCGCAGATGATTTTGTTTCAACCACTTTATTAGCAACTGAGGCACAAAAAATTGTTGTGCCCGCAATGAATGAACATATGCTAATGAATTCTGCTACACAACGTAATCTTAAATTTTTAGGACGAAATAACATTCAGATTATTGAACCAGAAATAGGCTTTTTAGCAGAAGGTTATTCAGGTAAGGGACGTTTTCCCGAATTAAATGTGATAATGTCAGTTATTCAAACTTCCTTTGAGGATAGTGACAAACCATTAGAAGGTAAAAATGTCTTAGTGACAGCTGGTGGTACACGAGAACGAATCGATCCAGTTCGTTTTATCGCTAATGATTCTTCTGGTAAAATGGGTTTCGCAATTGCGATTGAAGCGCAAAAGTTAGGTGCTAATGTCACCTTAATTAGCGGAATAAGCCAGTTGCCAGACCCAATTGGCGTGACAACAATTAGAGTTACAACTGCGTTAGAGTTATCTGAAGCTATCAATAAGCGATTTGATGACCAAAATATTTTGATAATGGCAGCAGCTGTTTCAGATTATCGTGTACAAAATGTTGCAGATCAGAAAATAAAAAAAGCTGAATCTACTTTAACGTTAATATTAGAAAAAAATCCAGATATTTTAAAACATTTGGGCCAAATTAAGCAAAATCAGTATTTAGTCGGATTTGCTGCGGAAACCCAAAACGGACTAGAAAATGCACAAGAAAAATTAGAAAAGAAAAATTTAGATTTATTGGTTTTAAATGATGTCTCAAATTCTGCCATTGGATTTAATAGCAATGATAATGAGGTAACACTGCTTAGACCAAACAGAAAAAATGATTTCATAAAGCAAACAAGTAAAAAGCAAATTGCTAAGGAATTATTAGCTACTATTATAAGCGATGTAGTAAAATAAGCAGTTAATTAAATGAAAGGAGGTTTCAGTATGTCACAATATGCAAAAATTATCGTTGATGTTCCTACGATGCAAACGGACCAGCCATATACGTATTCAATCCCAGCAGTATTAACAAATCAGATTGAGATTGGCATGCGGGTTATTGTACCATTTGGGAATGGTAAACGATTGGTTCAAGGATTTGTAATTGATCTTTTTGATAAGAATGAGTTCGATGGTCATGTAAAAGATATTCAATCAGTCGTTGATTTAAGACCTGTTGTGAATACTGAATTATTAGACTTATCTGAGTGGATAGCTAATGAAACCTTTTCCTTCCGTATAACTGCCTTACAAATGGTTTTACCGAGTGTCATGCGTGCAACCTATAAAAAGCGAGTTCGTTTAATTGACGAAATTGATGAAGATTTACAAGATAAATTATTTCAAGGTCAAGATTCTATTGAATTTGATCCAGAACATATGGATGCTCAAATAATTAAAGAATTATTACAACTTACCAAGGCTGAAAAGGCTGAGATGATTTATGAAGTTGGCAATAAAGCTAAAGTTAAAATGCAAATATCAATCCAACCAAAACTTGGATTCGAAGCATATGAAAATATTCGAAGTGGTTTACGTAAAAATGCTAAACAACAGCACTTATTGATTGACTATCTACAATCACTCACTGAAGATAGCTTGATTCCTCAGAAACAAGTTGTTGAGGAAATAGGCGTGACACCTGCAACAATTACAGCTGGAGCAAAAAATGGTTGGCTTGAAAAAGTTGAGACTGAGGTATATCGGGACCCATATAAAGACACAATTATTGAGCCAACCAATATGCAAGAATTAACCTCAGATCAAGAGGTTGCGGTGCTAGCTGTCGATGAGGCTATTAAAAGTGGAACTAATACAACATTTTTACTTCAAGGTGTGACGGGGAGTGGGAAAACAGAAGTTTATTTGCAGACAATCGCAAAAGCGCTAGAACTTAGAAAAACAGCTTTGATGCTTGTACCAGAAATAGCTTTGACACCCCAAATGGTTAAGCGAGTTAAATCACGATTTGGTAATCTAGTTGCGGTCCTGCATAGCGGTTTGTCTGACGGTGAGCGTTATGATGAATGGCGCCGGATTGAGCGTAAAGAAGCGCAAGTAGTTGTCGGTGCACGTTCAGCCGTTTTTGCACCATTAGATAATATTGGCGTTATTATTGTTGATGAAGAGCATGAATCGAGCTATAAACAAGATGAAACACCAAGGTATCATGCAAGGGATGTTGTTCTTTGGAGAAGTAAAAGACATCAGTGTCCTGTCATATTGGGTAGTGCAACACCATCCCTCGAATCTCGTGCTAGAGCTCAAAAAGGCGTGTATGAGTGGTTACAATTACCTCAACGTATAAATGGTCATCCCATGCCAGAAGTTACGCTAATTGATATGAGAGAAGAAATGAAAAAGACTGGTGAGAGTAATTTTTCTGAGCCACTTAGACATGAAATTACTAAGCGCCTTGAGAAAAATGAACAGACTGTTTTAATGTTAAATCGTCGTGGGTTTTCATCTTTCGTAATGTGCCGAGATTGTGGATTCGTGCTACCTTGTCCTAACTGTGATACTTCTTTAACATTGCATATGGATACTCATACAATGAAATGTCATTATTGTGGACATGAAGAAGGTATTCCTAAAACTTGTCCTAACTGTCATAGTCGAAAAATTAGATATTATGGTACAGGTACGCAAAAAGTTGAAGAAGAACTTAAAACGTTATATCCAGAGGCTAAAATTTTACGAATGGACGTTGATACGACACGTAAAAAAGGCGCACACGAAAAAATCCTAGCTAAATTTGGCGCAAAAGAAGCTGATATTTTATTGGGTACACAAATGATTGCGAAAGGGTTAGACTTTCCTGATGTGACGTTAGTTGGCGTTCTTAATGCAGATACAGCACTTAGTTTGCCTGATTTTAGATCAAGTGAAAGAACGTTCCAATTATTAACCCAAGTGAGCGGTCGAGCTGGTCGAGCTGAAAAAGAAGGACATGTTATTATCCAAACTTTTAATCCAGATCACTACGCGATTCAATATGCGAAGCATCATGACTATGAATCATTTTATAAAAAAGAAATGTCAGTTCGACATATGGAAAATTATCCACCATATTATTATACAATTCAGCTCACTGCTAGTTATACGGATGAGGCTGGAGCAGCGAAAAAAATGTTAGAAGCAGTTCAATTTTTAAAACCAGTGTTATCAAAGAATGCGATTATTCTTGGACCAACACCAAAATCAATTATGCGTGTTAATAATCGTTTTTATTATCAAGTGGTTATTAAGTATAAATCAGAAGGTCAATTAAAAGAACGACTAAGAGAGTTAATGACTAAATCTCAAGCCGAAGTTCGAAAAGGTTTAAAATTAACGATTGATTCTGAACCAGTAAACTTTATTTAAATTAAGGAGATATTATGACGTCAATTGTATTTATGGGAACACCAGAATTTTCAGCTCCAATTTTAGAAAGTTTAATTGAAAACGGCTATGACGTGAAAGCTGTTATGACACAACCAGATCGAATGGTTGGGCGAAAACGTATTTTAACGCAATCACCAGTAAAACAAGTTGCAGTAAAACATGGTATTGAGGTATTACAACCAGAAAAATTAAGTGGCAGCGATGAAATGGCCAAAGTAATTGCAATGGCACCCGATTTTTTGGTAACTGCAGCATTTGGACAATTTTTACCAACAAAATTATTAGAATCTGCTAAAATTGGTGCAATAAACGTCCATGGTTCACTATTACCTAAATATCGTGGTGGCGCACCAATTCAATATGCTATTATGAATGGTGAACAAGAAACAGGTATTACCATTATTTATATGGTTAAAAAAATGGATGCTGGAAATATTATTAGCCGTCGTGCAATTAAAATTGAAAATAATGATGATACTGGTTCAATGTTTGAAAAATTAAGTTTATTAGGTAAGGAACTATTACTTGAAACATTACCAAAACTAATTGATGGTACAAGTGAATCAACACCACAAAATGAAGATAAAGTAACCTTTTCACCTACCATTAAACCAGAAGAAGAAGCCCTTGATTTTTCAAAAACGGCTAATGAAATAGACTGGAAAATTCGTAGCTTAAGACCGGTACCTGGTGCATATACGATTTTAAAGGGTAAGAGAACTAAAATATGGGATATAACTGTACTAGATAAAAAAACTATTTTATCTGCTGGAAAAGTAGTTGAAGTAGCTAAAAAATCACTTGAAATTGCTTGTGGTGATGGGACCGTATTAGCTATTAATTCGCTTCAACCAGATGGTAAATCAAAACAAACCATTGTCGACTACCTAAACGGTAGTGGGCAAGGAATAAAAGAAGGACAACAGGTGATTGATGTATGACAACTGATTTAAAAACGACACCCCGATTCTTAGCAGTTGATCTTTTAACAAGAGTTGCTAAACAAGGGACGTATTCAAATATTGCGTTGAACCAAGTGATTAAGAATAATCATATGGAAGTTCGGGATGCTCATTTATTAACACAACTAGTTTACGGTGTTATCCAAAGACGTCTCACTTTAGAATATTGGTTGGCACCATTTGTTAAAAATCCTAGCAAAATGGATAATTGGGTTCAAGAATTACTATTGAGTGCCATTTATCAGATGCATTATCTTGATAAAATTCCAACTCGCGCAATTTTTAATGAATCAATTGAAATTGCAAAACGAAAAGGCCATGCAGGTACGCGTAAATTTGTTACTGGTGTTTTACATGCAATTGAGCGTGAAGGTATCCGTCCTGTTTCTGAAATTAAAGATGATATTGAACGTTTGAGTATTGAAAGTAGTACACCAGTTTGGTTGGTAAACGAATTAATTAAACAAGTAGGCTTAGAAAAAGCGACACATTTGTTGGCTTCAATCAATGAAGCACCTGATCAATCTGTTAGAGTAAATACAGCTAAAGCAACTGTCGAAGAAGTCATTGAAAAAATGGAAAATGAAGGCTTTGAGGTGAAACGTAGTCAAGTTTCACCAGTTGGGTTATTAGTGACTAATGGATTTGCTCCTGATAGTGGCGTTTATCACGATGGGTTAATTACGATTCAAGATGAAAGTGCAATGTTAGTTGCTGACGCAATGAATATTCAACCAGGTGATAAAGTTTTAGATGCATGTGCCGCACCAGGTGGAAAAACAACCCATATTGCATCATTCCTAGATGAAACTTTATTTGGTGAAGTTGTAGGGTTAGATATTCATGCACACAAAGTTAAATTAATCGGTGATAATGCTAAACGTTTAGGTTTATCTAGTGTTGTTGAGGAGATGGTATTAGATGCACGTTTAATTTCAGAAGAATTTGATAATGAATATTTTGATTCAATTCTTGTTGATGCACCTTGTTCTGGAATTGGATTATTACGTCGTAAACCAGAAATTAAATATGAAAAAACATTAGCTGATTCAAATAATTTACAAAAAATTCAATTAGCTATTTTAGACAAAGTGGCACCAACTTTGAAAAAAGGTGGTCGCTTAACTTATAGTACATGTACTATTTTAGATATTGAAAATAAGGATGTTGTTAACCAGTTTGTTGAAACTCATCCTGAATTTAAAGTGATTGAAACGCCAACTGCTTTGGCATTAAAAGAAAATAGAGACGATAAAGAATTAACTATTTATCCGGATGATTATCATTCAGATGGATTTTTCATTACATGTTTAGAAAAACAACTTTAGACTCGAGGTGTAAGAATGAAAGTTGCCTATCAAACAGATGTAGGTAGTGTCAGAGAAAATAATGAAGATTACGTCGGTGTCTTTCACAATAAAAGTGGTATTTCTTTTGTGATGGTTGCAGATGGTATCGGTGGTCATTTGGGCGGAGATGTTGCTTCAGAAATGGCCGTTTCACACATGGGATTTCGATTTGAAGGAACTAATTTTAGCCAGCCCAGTGATGCAATTAAATGGATAACCAAAGAAGTAGAGATGGAAAATAAACAAATTATTGAAAAGTCTAATCAATATGAAGATCTTTCAGGTATGGGCACAACAATGGTATGTGCCATATTCTTTGAAGAAAAATATATTGTTGCCAATATTGGTGATAGCCGAGGATACTTATTACGTGACAAAGAACTTTATCAATTAACTGAAGATCATTCAGTAGTGAATGAATTAATTAAGCGTGGCGAACTAACCGTAGAAGATGCTAAAAATTATCCGCAAAAGAATATGATTACAAGAAGTTTAGGTATCTCGTCAGATGCTGATGCTGATATTGCGGTTAATGATTCTGAGTCGGGTGATTTATTATTATTATGCACAGATGGCTTAACTAATATGGTCTCTGATGATGAAATCAAGACGGTCTTAAAAAATACTACAACTGTTGAAGAAAAAGGCTCGGAATTAATTAGATTGGCCAATAAGGCAGGCGGATTAGATAACATTACCGCACTCCTGGTTAGCAATGATCGGGGGATAGTGTAATGAAACCTGATACAATTTTTAATGAACGTTATAAAATAATAAATTCATTAGGCGAAGGTGGCATGGCAAATGTCTATCTTGCGACTGATTTAATTTTGGATCGACCAGTAGCTGTTAAAGTATTGCGAGTCGATTTAAGGGATGATCAAGATACTGTTAGACGTTTTAAACGTGAGGCATTGGCAACAACTGAATTGGTTCATCCAAATATTGTGAATGTTTATGATGTCGGTGAAGTAGACGGACTGCAATTTATGGTCATGGAATATGTGCCGGGACATGATTTAAAAACATATATAGCAAAAAGGTTCCCAATTCCATATCAAGTTGTGATTGATATTATGACTCAAATTTTATCAGCTGTAGAAGTAGCACATGATCACAGTATTATTCATCGTGATTTAAAACCACAAAATATTTTAATAGATGCAGATGGTAATGCTAAAATTACAGATTTTGGTATTGCTGTGGCATTGGCTGATCATTCGTTAACACAAACTAATACTTTATTGGGTTCTGTTCATTATCTTTCGCCAGAACAGGCTAGAGGTAGCATGGCAACAAAACAATCTGATATCTATTCGCTTGGTATTATTTTGTATGAAATGTTAACTGGGCGAGTTCCTTTTGAAGGTGAAACAGCTGTTTCAATTGCCCTAAAACATTTTCAAAGTGATGTGCCATCTGTTCGGGAATTTGATCCTAATATTCCGCAGTCTCTTGAAAATGTTGTTTTACAAGCAACAAGTAAAGTACCGCGAGATAGGTTCCAATCTGCTGGAGAAATGTCAATTGCTTTGCGAGAATCTTTGGCTAAAAAAAATGTGGCAAAGTGGCAGCCTGAAGAGGTTATCAGTGGTGAAACTAAAGTATTGCCGGTATTTGATAAGCAGACTGTAGAAACACTTAGTCCGAATCAGGAACCAGATGTAAAAAAAGATACGAAAAAGAAAATGAGTCGTCGTAAAAAATGGACTATCGGCGCAATCATTTTTGCTTTTGTCGCTCTTATTCTGGGTGGTGCGATTCTTGCAATGAGTTCACCAAAAGAAGTTAAGGTCCCTGATTTAAGCGGAATGACAGTTAGTGAAGCAAAATCAAATTTAGCAGACAAAAATTTGAAACTTGGTAAAATTACTCGAACAAATAGTGAAACCGTTGATAGTGGTAATATCATTAATTCAACACCTAAGAAGAATGAAATAATTCGAGAAAAAAATCAGGTTGATGTAATGGTATCAAAGGGAAAAGCTAAGATAACAATCGAGAATTACGTTGGTAGTAATTATGAGGATGTTAAAACAACGTTAGAAAATGATGGCTTTAAAGTTGAAAAAGAAACGGAAGAGTCAGAATCTGTGACTGAAAATGAAATTATGGCGCAAGATGTCACAGCGGGTGATAAGGTAGTTCCGAGTGATACAGTGATTACATTGACAGTTAGTTCAGGTCCTAAAGTGTATACACTTAGAGATTTAACAGGATATACAAGAAAAAGTGTTCAGGATTATACAAGCGAATTAGGTGGTAATCTGACAATTAGCGAGGCCTACTCAGATTCAGTTGACAAAGGTCAAGTTATTAAACAATCACCAGCAGAAGGAAGCTCTTTTTCTAAAGGTGATCGATTATCAGTTGTTATTTCTAAAGGAAAAAAAGTCACAACTGATGAATTTACCAGGACTATATCTGTTCCATTCAAATCAATTGTGTCAGAAAGTTCAAGTTCAGTTGATGAAGAAAAAGATACGGATGAGGACAAAGACTCGTCGTCAGATGATAGTTCCAGCTCTAGTTCAAGTTCTTCAGAATCAAAAGCAGATGAAAATGCTATTGAAATTTATATTGAAGACAAAACACATAACATTGATGATATTTATGAACGGAAAACAATTACAAAAGATACTGATTTTAAATTATCATTTGTTTTAGATTCTGGAAAAGCAGGAAAATATAAAATTTTGCGTGATGGTGAAGTAATTGCGGAAAATGATAATGTAACTAAAAATTAAATAAAAGATGTGGTAAAATTAGATTAGAGGGTAAACTTCTAATCTATTTTTTAATTAATCATATAAAACGGTTACATGAGTCCAGTTAAAGGAGGTTAATTTATTGGTAACAGGTCAGATTAGACAATCATTAAGTGGCTTTTACGACGTTGATGTCGAAGGCGAAACTTATCGAACAAGGGCTCGAGGTAATTTTAGAAATTCTAACCAGGCACCACTAGTTGGCGATTGGGTTGACTTCAAAGCTGAAAATAAAAAAGAAGGCTATATTCTTAATATTCATGATCGAGAAAACAGCTTAATTCGACCACCAGTAGCTAATATTGATGAAGCAATTGTTGTAACGTCATGTGTTGAACCAGCATTTTCAAGCAATCTATTAGATAGACAATTAATTATGCTAGAATCGCATCATGTTAAGCCAGTCTTATACTTTTCAAAGGGCGATTTAATTCCTGAAGAGAAAGTAGTTGAAATAAGCAGTATTATTGAAGCTTATAGTCAAATCTATCCAACATTTTTTCCATTTGGTAAAAATGAAGATGTTGTGGTTAAAGAATTACAAGATACCTTTCCGGGTAAAATTGCAGTCGTAATGGGTCAGACTGGTGCAGGAAAATCAACATTACTAAATAAAATTATGCCAGAGTTGGAGTTGCAGACGGCTGAGATATCAAAAGCCTTACATCGTGGTAAACATACTACTCGTAAGGTAACATTAATGCCTATTGCAGGTGGGCTAATTGCTGATACACCTGGATTTTCTTCTTTTGATTTATTTGATATGTCAAAAGAAGAGTTACCAAAGTTATTTCCAGAATTAAATGAACTATCTGTTGGCTGTAAATTTAGAGGTTGTTTGCATATTAAGGAGCCTAAATGTGCAGTTAAAGCAGCACTTGAACAAGGTAATTTATTACAGAGTCGGTACAAAAATTATTTACAATTTAATCAATTAATTGTTGATCAAAAACCAAACTATAAGAAATGAGATGACCAAAATGAAATTATCACCTTCTATTTTAAGCGCTAATTTTGCAAACTTGGAAAAGGATATTAAAGTTGTTGATCAAGCTGGTGCAGAATATTTACATATTGATATTATGGATGGCCATTTTGTGCCTAATTTAACTTTTGGTGCAAACGTCGTTGAAGCAATTAGACCATTAACAAAAATGGTTTTGGATTGTCATTTGATGGTAGAAAATCCAGAATCTTATATTGAAGAATTTGCTGCGGCAGGTGCTGATATTATTGGGGTTCATGTTGAATCAACTCCCCATATTTTTGGTGTTATTCAACATATTAAAAAATTAGGTGTGAAAGCTGAAGTGGTTATTAACCCAGGAACATCCCTAGAGACAATTAAACAAATTTTGCCACTTGTTGATCAAGTATTAGTGATGACTGTTAACCCTGGATTTGGGGGACAATCATTTATTCCAGAAATGAAACGTAAAATTGACCAATTAGACCGTATCAAACAAGTTCAAAATTATGATTTTGATATTGAAGTTGATGGTGGTGTTAATGATCAAACGATTAAGGAATGTCTTGATAGTGGTGCAACAGTCGCAGTAGCTGGTTCATACATCTACAATAGTGATAATCCAACTGAACAAATTAATAAGTTAAGAGAAGCAACCAAATGAAACTCAATATCTTAGTCGGTGGACCTAAGGAACAGTGGCCTAAGGAATTAGTGGATGGTAACGTTCGTGGACCGTGGATTGGTGTTGACAGAGGTGCATTGCGATTAATAAAACTAGGTATTACACCTGAGCTATCGATTGGTGATTTCGATTCAATGACTGAAAGTGAATTTAATTTAGTATCTAATCATAGTAAAAAAATTAAAATAGCTAATCCTGAAAAAGATGATACAGATACTGAATTTGCTTTGAGAGAAGCCATATCTGAATTTGAGTTTGATTCAGTGACGATTTATGGCGCTACAGGTGGTCGAATTGATCATTTATTGGCTAATTTGTTTTTTATTTTTAGAGAGCCATTTAATACAATGTTTGAAAAAATTTGTTTAGTTGATAAACAAAATTCAATTCGATTCTTTAAATCTGGTAAGTATCAGTTAATAAAAGAAGATGATAAAAAATATCTTGCATTTATTCCACTGTCACCAGTTAAAAAATTGAGTTTAATAGATGAGAAGTATACATTGAATCAAATTAATTTTGTGAACCCGATTTCATTAGCAAGTAATGAATTTATGGGGGATACAGGTGAGTTTAGTTTTGAATCTGGTATTATTATTGTGATTCAAAGTCGTGATGACGAAAAATAGAGCAAAAAAAAAGACTTAGCATAAATGCTGAGTCTTTTTAAATTGAATTAAACACGGGTAACTTTACCTGACTTTAAAGCGCGAGCAGATACATAAACTCTTTTAGGTTTACCATCAACTAAGATGCGAACTTTTTGTAAATTAGGTTTCCAGCTACGGTTTGTTTGGTTCAATGCATGAGAACGTTTCTTACCGAAAGTAGTCTTACGTCCTGTAATAAAATCTTTTGCCATATTCATATCCTCCTCTGCAATTCACTTAAAAAGCAAAGCTATGCTTACTTACCTAAACAAAAATATCATATTTAGCCATATAATGCAATACTTTTCTTTCAAGTAAATTTGCTTGACAGCTTGAAATTCCCGAAGGTAGGGGAATAGAATTTTCTTAGATGCTATTTTTCTTTTATTCTACCATATCCTATGATAAAATACTCTTATTGATTGTGTGAAAATATAAGGAGGCTATTCTTATGGCTGTTAAGATCAAAACGCAATTCGGTACGATTGATATTGATAATGAAGTTATTGCGACAGTTGTCGGCGGTGCCGCAACTGAAATTTTTGGGATTGTCGGAATGGCAAGTAAAAACCAAATTCGTGACAATGTGAATGAAATTTTAAGAAGAGATAATTATTCTAGAGGTGTTGTTGTTCGCCAGGAAGATAATGGTGTTGCTATTGATGTCTACATTATTGTTGGCTATGGCACAAAAATATCTGAAGTTTGTCGTAATGTTCAAGAAAAAGTGAAGTATAATTTAGAAACAATGCTAGGTGTATCTGCTAATTCAGTTAACGTGTTAGTACAAGGCGTTCGCGTACTAGGCGATTAGTAACTAGCTATTTTAGTAGTGACCAAGGAGGAAAAAGAAGTGACTGTTACGAAAATTACGGACCAAGAATTTAGAAAAATGGTCCAAATTAGCTCACAACGATTGGCTAAAAATGCCGAATTTATTAATTCATTGAATGTATTTCCAGTGCCAGATGGTGATACAGGTACAAATATGAACCTTTCGTTCGCAAGTGGGGCAAAGTATGTTCAAGATTCACCTTCTGAACATGTTGGTGAACTATCTTCGATTTTAGCTAAAGGTTTACTGATGGGTGCTCGAGGCAACTCAGGCGTTATTTTATCACAAATTTTTAGAGGCTTTTATAAACGGATCCAAGCTAAAGAGGTTTTAACTGCTACTGATTTGTCAGATGCTTTGACAGGTGGCGTAGAAGTCGCGTATAAAGCCGTTATGAAACCAACTGAAGGAACTATTTTAACAGTTGCAAGAGAAGCCGCTAAGGCTGCAAATAAAGCTGCCTCTGAGAGCGATGATGTTATCGTCGTTATGGAAGCAACTTATGTAGCTGCTAAAAAAGCATTAGCAACAACACCGGATTTATTACCTGTTTTAAAAGAGGTTGGTGTTGTTGATTCAGGTGGTCAAGGATTAACATTTGTTTATGAAGGTTTCTTTGATGCCTTAACTGGTAAGGAAACAATTAGTGAAGAATACAAACCAAATGAAAAAGAAATGGATGAAATGGTTAATGCCAGTCACCATCAGAGTGTTCAAAGTAAATTAAGTACTGAAGATATTAAATTTGGTTATTGTACAGAAATCATGCTTAAATTGGGTGCTGGTCGTTTAGTTGATCGTAAATTTGATTATGATGAATTTAGAAATCATTTAAGTGAAATTGGTGATTCTCTTCTTGTTGTGGCCGATGATGAAGTTGTTAAAGTTCACGTACATACAGAAAATCCTGGTGAAGTGATGACTTATGGTCAACATTATGGTTCATTAATCAAAGTTAAGGTTGATAATATGCGTCAACAACATGAGACAATTTTGGAAAATGATGAAGAAGAGACTGAAGAAACAAGTGAAACTGCAGTACCTAGCGAAATTGCAGTTATTTCAATTTCATCTGGTTCTGGTGTTGCGACACTTTTCAAAAGTTTAGGCGTTTCTTATATTTTAAGTGGTGGTCAAACAATGAATCCAAGTACGGAAGATATTGTTAAGGCAATTGAAGCAACTAAAGCTAAAAATGTGATTATTTTACCTAATAATAAAAATATTTTCTTAGCTGCTGAACAAGCTGTTGAAGTTTCAACAGTTCCAACAGTTGTTGTACCAAGTCGTACAATCGCTCAAGGAATGACAGCAATGCTTGGTTTTAATATTGATAGTACATTAGAAGAAAACAAAGATGCTATGATTGAAAACTTGGATACAGTAACTTCTGGTCAAGTAACAATTGCAGTTAGAGATACAACAATTGAAGGTATTGAGATTAAAAAAGATAATTATATGGGTATTATTGATGGTAGCATCAAAGTAACCGATAATGATCGTAAAAAAGTTGCAATTGAAATGACTAAAGAAATGTTGGATGAAGACAGCGAAATTATCACAATTATTGTGGGTGAAGACGGTTCTGAGGACGAAGCTAAAGAAATCGAAGAAGCCATTTATGAAATTGATGAAGATTTAGAAGTCGAAATTCACGAAGGAGACCAACCGGTCTATCCATACCTAATTTCAGTTGAATAAATAGTAAAAAGTAAAGGTGGGATGAGACTATGTTCTCTCCTGCTTTTTATATTCCGTAGAAAGTGAGGTATCATAATGTCATCATTGAATGATTCAGTTAGTGTTTTAACTGGTGTTGGGCCTAAAAAATTGACTGCACTTAATCAATTAGGAATTAATACAATCATAGATTTATTAACATTTTATCCGTATCGTTATGACGATTTAAAAGCAAAAAAATTATCTGAAATTACTGATCAAGAAAAAGTAACTCTAAAAGGAATTGTCTCTTCTGAACCAGTTTTAATTCGGTTTGGTCAGAAAAGAAATCTGTTAAACGTTAGATTACTAATTGATAGTGATAATATAACCGTTAGTTTTTTTAATCAGCCTTTTTTGCAAAAACAATTTGAGATTGGTAAAGAAGTAGCTGTGTATGGTAAATGGGATGATAAAAGAAAAAGTTTATCTGGGATGAAGTTATTGACGAAGCAAAATGATGATAGGTTATCAGCGATATATCGTTCTTCCAAAGATATTCATCAATCGGCAATTCGACAGTTAATTACACAAGCATTTGAGCAATATGCGAATCAAATTGATTCAATATTACCAAATGACCTGATTAAAAAGTATCGTTTAATTGATTGTAAGACGATGTTACATGATATTCACTTTCCACAGGATGAAAAAGATTTTCATGATGCCAAACGGACGGCTATTTTTGAAGAGTTCTTTTTATTTCAATTGAAATTACAGTATATTAAAAGAAATGATACTAAAAATGATGGTATTAAAATTAACTATCAAAATAATGAATTGAAAAAATTCATTCAGACGTTACCATTTGAATTAACGGCAGCTCAAAAAAGAGTCGTTAATGAAATTTGTTCAGACATGAAACAACCAATCCATATGAATCGATTACTTCAAGGTGATGTTGGATCAGGTAAAACAATTGTTGCAGCAATTGTGATGTACGCGGCTATTACGGCGGGCTATCAAGCCGTTTTAATGGCGCCAACAGAAATATTAGCTGAACAACATGCCAATAACATGGCTACCTTATTCGCAGATTTCCCAGTTAATGTTGCACTTTTAACTGGGTCAATGAAAGTTAAAGCTAGACGTGAACTATTAGCACATCTTGAATCAGGTGAGGTTAATTTAATTATTGGAACACATGCGATTATTCAACCTGATGTGTCATTCAGTCGCGTTGGATTAGTTATTACTGATGAGCAACACCGATTTGGTGTGAATCAACGTCGCATTTTAAGAGAGAAGGGGGCTGAACCGGACGTTTTAGCAATGACGGCCACGCCAATCCCTAGGACGCTAGCAATCACTGCTTATGGCGAAATGGATGTTTCTACGATTAATGAACTACCTGCAGGACGCCAACCTATTTCGACATCTTGGTTAAAGAGTTCTCAAGTAGGTAAAGGAATCGATCTCATTAAAGAACAGTTGATTCAAGGCTCACAAGCTTATATTATTACACCACTAATTGATGAATCTGAAACACTAGATTTAAAAAATGCATTAGCTTTATACGAAAATATGAAAGAAATATTTGAGCCAAAATATAAAGTTGGATTACTGCATGGCAAAATGAAGAATGATGAAAAGGATCAGATTATGGCCGATTTTAAGGCCAATAAATATCAAATATTGGTTTCAACAACGGTTATCGAAGTCGGCGTTGATGTACCTAATGCTACTGTGATGATGATTCATAATGCTGAACGGTTTGGGTTAGCGCAATTACATCAATTACGAGGTCGGGTTGGCCGTGGTAAGAAAGCATCTTATTGTATTTTAATTGCTGATCCTAAAAATGATTTTGGAAGACAGCGCATGCAAATTATGACAGAGACAACAGACGGTTTCGTCATTTCGCAAAAAGATTTAGAGTTGCGAGGTGCTGGCGATGTATTAGGCCGTAAGCAATCTGGAATACCTGATTTTAAAATCGGTGATCCCATAGGTGATATCAATGCATTACAAGTGGCCCAACAAGAAGCGCACGAAATAGTTTTTAGAGATGACTTTGAAAGTAATCCTGAATTTAAACCACTAAACGATTATTTAAAAAACCATCAAAATACAGATTTAAAATTCGATTAAATAAGTTAGGAGAATATAATTATGAAGTTAGCAGTTGATGCAATGGGCGGCGATTTTGCACCGCAATCAATCGTCGAGGGCGTTGAACGTGCTAGAGACGAAGATAGCACCATTCAATTTACGTTGTACGGAGATGAAAAAAGAATTCGTGAATTCTTAAAAGATGATAAAAATATCACAATTGTTCACACGGATGAGGAAATTGATGGGAATGATGAACCAGTTAAGGCAATTCGTTCAAAGAAAAAAGCATCAATGGTCTTAGCAGCTCAATCTGTTAAAGATGGTGAGAATGATGCCGTATTTTCATGCGGTAATACAGGGGCACTACTTGCTGCTGGTTTGTTTATAATTGGCCGTATTAAGGGTATTCCACGACCTGGTTTATTAGCAACATTGCCAGTTATTTCTAGTGATAATACTGTAAATTTATTAGATGCTGGAGCCAATGCGGATAGTAAACCTGAACACTTGCATCAATATGCTGTCTTAGGTAACTATTACGCTAAAAATGTTCGCCATATTAGTAATCCTAAAATTGGTTTATTAAATAATGGGACAGAACCACATAAAGGCAACAAAGTGACGCAAGAAGCGTACCAATTATTACAAAACGATACCGAATTAAATTTTGTGGGTAATATTGAATCTAATGATTTGCTTTCTGGTAAAGCTGATATTGTTGTTTCTGACGGATTTACAGGTAATGCTGTTTTAAAATCCGTTGAAGGGACAGCTTTAGGAATGTTTTCATTACTCAGAAGTGCCATTATGAGTGGTGGCTTGCGTGCTAAAATTGGTGCACTTTTACTGAAACCAAGTTTAAAACAATTGAAGAATAAAATGGATTCACCTAAGTATGGCGGTGCGGTTTTACTAGGTATTAAAGCACCAGTTGTAAAATCACATGGATCAAGTAAGGCTGAAGTTGTTTATTACACAATTAACCAAATCAATGATATGGTTAATACAGATGTAGTACCTAATATTGTTAACTATTTTGAAAAGGAAACTAGTGAAAATAAAATTAACTAGACATTTCTCTGAAAAATGGTTAAAATTACGTCATGATTCAAAAGGAGGCTATTGGAATGACAGAAGAAGAAATTTTTGGAAAAATTGTTAAAATTATAGACGAACATTTTGATTTGCCAGTAGAAAAAATTACGAATGACTTAGATTTTAAAAAGGATTTAGATGCAGATTCAATTGATGTTGTTGAGTTCGTTTTAGAACTTGAAGATACATTTGGTGCAGAAATTTCTGATGAAGATGCAGAAAGTTTAACAACTGTCGGAGACGTTGTCACTTTTATTAAAGCTAACCAAAAATAATAATTCAACACGTATATTAAATCGTTCATTAAAAGCGTTAGACAATGATATTTGTCAGCGCTTTTTTTGTATGGAGTACCTTTTAGTGATTAAAACAGGTATAATTGTAAGAGCAATAATGATAATAACGGAGGATAATAATGATTAAAGGTTTAAATGAAATGTTAGCAGAAGATTTTAATATTAAATTTGTGAATACGGATTTATTAGATGAAGCATTCACACAGGCATCATATGTAAATGAACATCCCAAAGAAAATTTAAAATTTTATGAACGAATTGAATTTTTAGGAGACGCTGTTTTACAATTAACAGTTTCAGAATATTTATATCAGCGGTATACAATGCTGCCACAAGGGAAATTAACGCGTCTAAGAGCTGCAATGGTATGTGAAGAGAGTTTCAGCGCATTTGCTAAAGAATGCCGATTTGATGAATTTATTCGTTTAGGTAAAGGTGAAGAAAAATCAAATGCACGTCAAAGACCTGCGTTATTATGTGATATTTTTGAATCTTTTGTAGGAGCGCTTTATCAAGATCAAGGTAAATTAGCTGTTGAAACATTTATCAGGAAAGTTATTTTTCCAAAATTAGACTTAGGCTGGTTTGACCATGTTATGGATTATAAAACGTCGCTACAAGAGTTTTTACAAAAAGATGGTGATGTTGTCATTACCTATGATGTTGTTGATGACCTTGGTCCAGAGCATGACAGACAATATGTTATGTCTGTCAGTGCTGATGGCAAAATCATTGGACAAGGGGCAGGACATTCTAAAAAAGTTGCAGAACAACAAGCAGCAAGTAATGCATTAGGATTACTCAGAAAGTAAAAATGTTCAGGGGGTTAGTGACGGATGAAATTAGAGTCTTTAGTCATTAATGGTTTTAAATCATTTGCAGACAAAACAACAATTGAATTTAAAGACGGGATGACTGGTATTGTCGGTCCTAACGGTAGCGGTAAAAGTAATATTATTGAAGCAATTCGCTGGGTACTTGGTGAACAATCAGCCAAAAATTTACGTGGAAATAAAATGCCTGACGTTATATTTGCTGGTTCAGGGAACAGATCAGCAGTTAATCGTGCTGAAGTTAGTATTATTTTTGATAATTCTGATTTTTATATTCAAGATAATCCTGAAAAAATAACCGTTACAAGACGATTATTTAGAGATGGTGTCAGCGAGTTTTTAATTAATCAAAAGCAGTGTCGTCTTAAAGATATAACCAATCTATTCATGGATACTGGTCTTGGAAAAGAGTCATTTTCAATCATTTCTCAGGGTAGAGTTGCTGAAATTTTTAATAGTAAGCCCGAAGACAGACGTTCGATTATTGAAGAAGTTGCTGGTGTTTTAAAATATAAACAAGAAAAAAATATTGCCACTCGCCAATTAGAAGAAACAAAAGGTCATCTTAACCGGGTTTCTGATATTATTTTTGAACTTAAAGGACAAGTTGAACCTTTACGTGAGCAAAGTAGTTTGGCAAAGGATTATTTATCTCAAAAAAAGCAATTTGATGAGTTAGAACTTAGTCGGTTGGTTAAAGAAATTAAAAGGCAATCGCAACTAAAAAGGGATGTCACACATTCGTTAGATAAGTTACTTGAAATGGATAGTGATTATAAGACTAAGGTCACTGTAAAAGAACATGAAATTGCAGGTTATCGCTCAGAACTAGAGAATATTGAAAAAATGATTGATCATACACAAAACAAACTATTAGATTTAACAATTAATAAAGAACGGTTGATGGGTCAAAGTAATATATCAACTCAAAAAAAAGATTTTGAAAAGCAAAAAATAACAGAATTAAAAAAAGAACAAGAATCGGTGAATGAACAAATTATTTTGAAACAAGAGTCATTAGCTAATTTAGATAAGCGGTCATTAGCTTTACAGAAAAATATTACTGATGAGAACATGTTTATTGAAGCGATTGATAAAACGTTAGAAACAGCGGATATTTCTGGACAAGATCGTTCAAAAGAATTAAGGCGCGTTGTTAATGATACTATTCAACAACGTACACGATTACAAAGTGAGAATGAGTTTTTACAAAAAACATTAAATTTTGATTCACAGGCTAAGGTTAATGATGACTTATTAGCTACTGAACAAGAGTATTTAACACAAGCAAAAAACGATTTTAAAACTAAAAAAACTGAATTTAATTTGATTGATAATAAATTAATTAATGAAGAAAAAGAATTAGCTAAATTAAAGATTGCCTTGAAAAAAAATAACGATTCTTACGAGGCACAGCAACGTAGATGGTTTGAAGCATCAAACGTTTTAGTACAGGCGAAAAATAAAAAGGATAATCTACTTTTGACGCAAAATAGTTATAACGGCTATTATCAAGGCGTTAAAGCAATTTTAAAAGAAAAAAATAAGTTTCCTGGTTTATATGGTTCAGTGGCAGAATTAATTACGGTCCCAAAGGAAATTAATCAAGCAATAGAGACAGCATTGGGTGCGCAATTACAACAGGTAGTTGTGCAAGAAGAGTCTGTTGCAAAGAATGCAATTAAATTTTTAACGGATAATAAATTTGGTCGGGCAACATTTTTGCCTATTTCAGCTATTAAGGGACGTTCTATCGGTGATGCACAACGTTTCGTCTTAAAGTATGAAGGAGTCATCGGTATTGCGTCAGAGTTAATTAAAGTTGAACCTCAATTTATTGAAATTAGTCAGTATTTGCTAGGGACAACAATTATCGTTGAAGATATGGATACGGCAATTAAAGTTAGTCGTGATTTGAATCATCGAGTTAAAGTTGTCACACGGACTGGAGAAGTAATAAATGCAGGTGGTGCAATAACTGGTGGTAAACAGCAACATACCAGTGGATTGTTAAATCAGAAGCAAACTATTCTACAATTAGATGAAAGTATCCAAAAAATGCAACAAGAATTAGAGGCTCGTGAAGTTCGTGGCAATGAAGCTAGAGTGACTGTTGAAAAGCAAAAAGAAATGATCGAGTCGCTTGAATTGATTGTTGTTGATTTAAAAAGTCAATATCAAACAACACAATCTAAATTAACAACTAGTCGGTTAATTTTAGAACAGCAAGAACTTAAAACGACTGAAAAATATGATGAATTTGAAAAAAATCAAACTGATAAAATTAATAACCAAATAAAATTTAAAGACAATGAACAAAAAATTATTGAATTAGCACGACAAATACAAGTAGCAAATAATGATATTTCTGATATTGACTTACAATTAAAAAATAGTAATCAATTTGAACAGCAGCAACAAGTTAAGAAACAAAACCATCGTGAAAGTTTATTAGTATTCCAAGAACAATTAAAACAGCAACACGCTAATGTTATGCTGCTGAATAACGATATTCAGGAATTAGTTGATAAAGCTACATTGATAAATCAACAACATCAAGACTTACTCAGAAATACCGAAAATAGTCAGGTGAAAGAAAAAGATATCCAAAAAGAATTACAAGAATTTCAAAGGCAAGCAGAAGAAGCCGATTTAAAGTTAGCTGATTTTAAAAAGAACAGAACTAATATTAATCAAACTTTAACTGAAGAAAATAGCCATTTATCTCGTTTATCTGAGTTGCAGAGAAATATTATTGCAGATAAAATCAAAGCTGAAAATCAACAACAACAACTTAATGAGTCGCTTGATGAGTTTCTAGCTAAGCTAGCTAGTGATTTTCAACAGACTTTTGAAGAGGCTGAAAAATTAGAAAGTCAGCAACCTCTTGAACAAATTTTGGCGCAACAAAAATTATTGAGAAAAGGGCTAAAAGAAATTGGTGAGGTTAATGTGGCCTCGATTGATGAATTTGAAAGAGTTAATGAACGTTACTCATTCTTATTAGACCAACAAAATGATTTATTAGAAGCCGATGAACAATTAAAGAAAACTATGATGGATATGGATACTGAAGTTGAAAAAAGATTTAAAGCTAGTTTTATTGATATCTCTAAGAAATTTGAGGAGATATTCCCTGTTATGTTTGGTGGTGGTAAAGCTAGATTAGAATTAACTGATCCAGAAAATCTTTTAACAACTGGAATTGATATTCTAGCGCAGCCGCCTGGTAAAAAAGTTCAAAGTTTGAGTTTACTTTCTGGCGGAGAACAAGCTTTGACCGCAATTACGCTACTATTTGCTATTTTAAGAGTAAAACCAGTTCCTTTTTGTATCTTGGATGAAGCAGAAGCTGCGCTTGACGATGCAAATGTAGCTCGATTTGCTAGTTATCTAAAATCATTTCATCAAGAAACGCAATTTATTGTGATAACGCATCGAAATGGAACAATGGTTGAAGCTAATATTTTGTATGGTGTTACAATGCAAGAGTCTGGTATCTCTAAAATGGTTTCGGTATCATTAGACAAAACGGTTTGATATACTAATAAAAGATTAGGAGGCGCTACAGATGGGAATATTTAGTAGAATTAAGCAAGCTTTTACAGGTGAAGAACCAGAATCATCTGAACAAGAAAAATATGATAAAGGCCTTGAAAAATCAAGAAAAACCTTTGGACAACGCTTAAACTCACTGTTTGCTAATTTTAGAACAGTCGATGAAGATTTTTTTGAAGAGTTAGAAGAAACTTTAATTGAAGCTGATGTTGGATTTGAAACGGCTATGAAAATTAGCCGTGAGTTACAAGAAGAAGTTAAATTAAGAAATGTAAGCAATCCAGATGCTGTTTCTGCAGCAATTATTGAAAAATTGGTAGATTTGTATGAATCAGAGGGTAAAGACGAAGATAATTCTATTGCGCAAGCTGAATCAGGTCCAACTGTTATTTTATTTGTTGGTGTTAATGGCGTTGGTAAAACAACAACTATTGGGAAACTAGCACACCGTTATCATGAAGAAGGCAAAAAAGTACTCTTAGCTGCTGGAGATACATTTAGAGCGGGTGCAATAGAACAACTTGCTGAATGGAGCCGTCGTGTTGATGTCGATATCGTTCGTGGACCAGAAAAAAGTGATCCAGCCTCTGTTATTTTTGACGCGGTAAAACGTGCCAAAGAAGAAGATTACGATATTTTACTAGTTGATACAGCTGGTCGTTTGCAGAATAAAGTTAACTTGATGAATGAATTAGATAAAATTAAACGAATCATTTCTCGAGAAATTCCAGATGCACCTCATGAAGTTTTACTTGTTTTGGATGCAACAATGGGTCAAAATGCTTTAATCCAAGCTAAACAATTTAAAGAAACAACTGATGTGAGTGGTATTGTATTAACTAAGCTAGATGGAACTGCTCGTGGTGGTATCGTGTTAGCCATTCGTAATGAAATGCATTTACCAGTAAAACTTGCTGGATTAGGTGAGCAAATGGATGACTTACGTGATTTTAATGCAGAAGATTTCATTTATGGTTTGTTTAAAGGACTTATTCAAGAACAACCTGAATCAACAGAAGAATAATCTTAGAAGTCAGATTAAACTAATCGGACTTCTTTTTGCTATTGACGTTTAGGGCTAAAATCGGTACCCTTCTAAGTAGGACTGAATGAAACAAAAACGAAGGAGTTTTTTTAGTGGCGATTGATAAAACAAATCGAGTAAATGCATTGTTTGAATTTTATGAGTCATTATTAACTAAAAAACAGGCTGAATATATGGCCATGTACTATGGTGATGATTTTTCACTTGGTGAGATTGCGGACAATTTTGATGTTAGTCGGCAAGCCGTTTATGATAATATCAAACGAACAGAAAAAATTTTAGAAGATTATGAAGATAAGTTGAATTTGTATCATAATTTTATTCAACGTAATGAAAAATTAGACCAAATTAAGCAATACACAGATAGTACTTATAAAGAGGATCAAAAATTAACCGATCTAATTAATCAATTAGAAGAATTAGACGAAGAGTAAGGGTAGGTAGTTAAAAATGGCATTTGAAGGATTAACAGAAAGATTACAAAATGCGATGACGAAACTCCGTCGCAAAGGTAAAATATCTGAAACTGATTTAAAAGAGGTTATGCGTGAAATTCGCTTAGCCTTACTTGAAGCCGATGTTAACTTTACAGTGGTTAAAGAGTTCGTTAAGGTTGTTCGTGAACGTGCAATTGGTGCGGAAGTACTTGAGAGTTTAACGTCATCACAACAAATCGTCAAAATTGTAAATGAAGAATTAACTAAAGTCATGGGTGAAACAGCTGTTCCATTGAACAAGTCATCTAAAATACCAACAATTATTATGATGGTTGGTTTACAAGGGGCTGGTAAAACAACCACAGCTGGTAAACTTGCTTTAACATTAAAAAAAGAAGAAAATGCGAGACCTTTAATGATAGCAGCCGATATTTATCGTCCAGCTGCTATCGACCAATTACAAGTTTTAGGTCGAGATTTGGAAATACCTGTTTTTGAATTGGGTACAAAAGTAAACCCTGTTGAAATTGTTCGACAAGGTTTAGCACAAGCTGCAGAAAATAAAAATGATTACATTATTATTGATACAGCTGGTCGTTTACAAATTGATGAAACGCTAATGGACGAATTAGCTCAAATTAAGGCCTTAGCGAACCCAAATGAAATTCTTTTGACTGTTGATTCAATGACTGGACAAAGTGCGGTAGATGTTGCTAAAGGCTTTAATGAACAATTAGATGTTACTGGTGTCGTCTTAACTAAATTAGATGGTGACACTCGTGGTGGTGCTGCGTTATCAATTCGTTCAGTGACGGGTAAACCAATTAAATTTATCGGACAAGGTGAAAAATTAACTGATTTGGACGTATTCTATCCAGATCGTATGGCATCAAGAATTTTAGGCATGGGTGATATGCTCACGCTGATTGAAAAAGCACAACAAGATTTTGATGAAAATGAATCAGCTAAAATGGCTGAAAAATTTCAAGAAAATACATTTGATTTTAATGATTTTTTAAGTCAAATGGATCAATTACAAAAAATGGGTCCTATGGAAGATATTATGAAGATGATTCCAGGGATGGCTAATAATCCAGCTATGAAGAATGTTAAAATGGATCCCAAGGATATTGACCATATGCGTGCGACAGTATACTCAATGACACCTAAAGAACGCGAAAATCCAGACATCTTGAACCCCAGTCGTCGACGACGTATTGCTGCTGGTGCAGGTCGTCCAATTGTTGAAGTTAACCGAATGATTAAGCAATTTGGCGAAATGAAGAAAATGATGAAGAAAATGAATAGCGGTAATTTTGAAGGTATGGAAGGGATGCTTGGCAAGGGCGTAACAGGTCGCTTAGCTAAGATGTCTATGAATTCTATGGTTCGTAAGAACAAGAAAAACAAGAAAAAACGTATGAAGAAAAATAAAAACTCTAGAAAATAATCATTAAATAACCAATACTGGTATGGCTTAAGGGACATTTTGATAATTTATTTTAACTGTCAAGAAAAAAACCTTTACAAGCTGATAAATAACTGGTATATTAATTATTGTTGAAGTAGATATCAGGAGGTGTATATTAATGTCAGTAAAAATTCGTTTAAAACGTATGGGTTCTAAAAAGAGACCGTTCTACCGTGTCGTTGTAGCTGATTCACGTTCACCACGTGATGGCCGTTTCATCGAAAACGTTGGTACTTACAACCCATTAACAGAACCACAAACAGTAACACTTGAAGAAGAAAGTATTTTAAACTGGTTGAACAATGGTGCACAACCATCAGATACTGTACGTAACATTCTTTCAAATGCAGGCATCATGAAGAAATTCCATGAAGCTAAATTCTCTAAAAAATAAGGACGATTAAATGACTGAAGCAGAAGTGACAAGTTTAATTTTAACAATTGTCAAACCGCTTGTTGAAAATCCTGATGATGTCCAAATAGGACAGAAACAAGATGATCATTATGTCTATTTTGAATTATCTGTGAATTCAGATGATATTGGCCGTATTATTGGGAAGCACGGACAAGTTGCGCAAGCTATTAGAACAATAATCTATGGTGTGCGTTTAACAAGTTCGAAACGAGTGCGTCTAAACATATTAGATTAAAATAGTAACTCTTGAATGAAGCAGCAATGTTTTGTTTGGGAGTTTTTATTTTACAATAAAAAGGAGTAAATATGGATTATTATCAAGTAGGAACAATCGTCAATACTCATGGAATCAAAGGAGAAGTTAGAGTTATGGCTACAACTGACTTCGTTTCTGAGCGTTTTAAAAAGGGAACCGTCTTGTATCTGTTTGATAAGAGCGGAAAACAAGTTATTTCGTTAACGGTTATGACCTATAGACATCATAAAAATTTTGAACTCGTGACGTTTGAAGGATTACAAGATATTAACCTGGTTGAGAAGTATAAAGGATTAGATCTTAAAGTCGCTGATAAAGGTCTTCGGGAATTAGAAGAAGGTAATTACTATTACCATCAAATTATCGGCTTAGATGTCCAAAATGAAAATGAAGAAAAAATTGGCTCTATTTATGAAATTTTAAGCCCAGGAGCTAATGACGTTTGGGTTGTTAAGCGTCAGGGACAGGGTGATTTATTGTTACCAGTTATTAAAGATGTTATAAAAACTGTCGATATTGATAACAATATTGTAACGGTTGAACTTTTAGAAGGATTGGACGACTAAATATGAAAATTGATGTTTTGAGTTTATTTCCAGAAATGTTTGATGGTCCCATGAAACAATCAATTGTTGGTAAGGCAATTGATAAGGACGTTCTTGATTTAAAAATTACTAATTTTAGAGATTTTACAACTGATAAACAAAATCATGTGGACGATTACCCATATGGTGGTGGTGCAGGTATGTTATTACAAGCACAGCCAGTTTTTGACACTTTAGAAGCTGTTCAAAAGGAATCTGACACAAAAGGTAAAGTTATCCTTTTAGATCCAGCAGGACGTAAATTTGACCAAAATGTGGCTGAAGAATTTGCGAAAGAAGAACATCTAACATTTATTTGTGGTCACTATGAAGGCTATGATGAACGTATCCGCGAACTTGTAACTGATGAGGTTTCACTTGGTGATTACATTTTAACGGGTGGGGAACTAGGAGCCATGGTCATGATTGATGCGACTGTTCGATTGTTACCTGAAGTTTTAGGCAATAAAGAATCTGCTCCCGGAGATTCATTTTCAAACGGCTTGTTAGAATATCCGCAATATACACGGCCAGCTGATTTTAGAGGGATGAAAGTTCCTGAAGTTCTAACAAATGGGAATCATAAATTAATCGATGAATGGCGTCAAAAAGAATCATTGAGACGAACATTTGAGAGAAGACCAGATTTGTTGAAAGATATTCAATTATCTAAACAACAAGTTGAATGGTTAGCTGACATAAAATCTGGAAAGTAAAGGAAATAACCTTTACGCCTATAAAGTAATATGATACAATTTTAAAAGTGGTTAAAAGCCACATAAAATTACGATATTCCGCTGGCATAGTGAATGTGAATGAATTTCTGTTGAAAAGGAGATCCAAATTATGAGTCCAATGATCGCAAAACTTACAGAAGCACAATTACGTACAGATATTCCTGAGTTCCGCCCAGGTGATACTGTTCGAGTTCACGCCCGTGTTGTTGAAGGCACACGTGAACGTATCCAACTTTTCGAAGGTGTCGTTTTAAAACGCCGTGGTAAAGGTATTAGTTCAAGTTACACTGTTCGTAAAATTAGTAACGGTGTCGGTGTTGAACGTACTTTCCCATTGCATTCACCTCGTGTTGCTAAAATTGAAGTTATCCGTCATGGTCGTGTTCGTCGTGCTAAATTGTACTACTTACGTGCCCTTAATGGTAAAGCTGCTCGTATTAAAGAAGCTCGCCGTTAGATTGACGTTGAAAAGCCTTGGTAATCAAGGCTTTTTTATTTGTCTAAAAATTTGGTAGACCTATATAATTGAACCTTGCTTCAAAAAGTCGCATTAAAGTCGCTAAAAGGGGCAGAAAAGGGGCAGAAATTATAAGTTTTCGATTTCTAATTAAAGTTTATAATTAATATTTTCAATAACATATAGATATATTTTTATCAATTTTTTAATTCTTTTTGTGCATTACGGAAAAAAGTATTAATTTAAGAGGCTGGCTTTTTTAAGTTTTTAAAGTATTAACTTAGATTAATATTATAGTTAAATTATTTGAAGTAACATTAAAATTATGATAGCGTTAGATTGTTGTTAATGAAAAAGTATTAAAGTAATAGCTATTTTAATGAAGTTTTGTTCAGTATTATTAGTACCTAATCATATTTATGCTCAGGATACATTTATGAGCCGTGATATAACTAAAGCATATAATATAGGAGTCAAAGAGGGTAAAATTAAGCAATAGGATATGAACTATCAAGAGTTTTATGATTTGTGTAGTTCATCTATTTGGCCTGTATATGAAAATCAAGTTAAGCCGGGTGCTAAAACTACTCTTACTGAAATGATTGCATAAGATGACAAAGCAAAGCATGCGAGCAAGAAAGATTTTTTTCAGCAATATACAAAAAGGGTGCTCATGTTGAGGCATATAGAAAAAAGAAACATTATGGATTGCTTGGCAATTTTAGTAGTCCGTTCAAGCCAAATGATATTCATAAAATAACATCATAATAATCTGAGAGAGGGGTTTTAAAATGAAAGTAATTAAAGAAGCAAGCGGATGGATACTTCGGGGACTACTTCTTTTTAGTGGATTATGTTATGGTGGTCTCATTTATCCAAGTATAGTAATACATGGAAAATTAGCGCCATTTTCATATTATTTTGGAGGCACATTATGGGACGATTTGGCAGTGGTCATGGGATTATTAACATTTTTATTGTTAATAATCCTAGCTATAATGCCTAATAGATATTTAAAACGTTTTTGGAAATATTTTTTTATTATTACAGTGAGTATATTAGTACTTTCACTCCCAGGTGGTGCATTTTTGTTATTAACTATAATTCCTTTGTGGGAACTGATTATTATATTGGTAATAGAATGGGGAATTACATTAGGGCTTTTGTTTATAATCAAAAGCGTAGATTAAATTGGGTCTGCGTCAAATAGTGATGGTGAGACAATAAACGTCTAATCTAATTAAGGGAAATCCAAAAGGATTTCCTTTTTTTAGTTATGAATTAATAAAATTCTTTCAAAAAGATGATGTCAGTTTCCGAAACCGTAACTGCTACGTTTAAGTGTTTTAATTTTTCGATTAAGTCCTTCTATAGGACCGTTTTAATAAGTTGAAGATAAAAATATTTTCAATATAATGTGGATTCTTTATGAAAGTGGTTATTACAGTATCCATTTCACTGTTATTTGGTTGATAGTTTTCTAATAACTGAGTTTTTAAAGATTTATATTCTCTATTTTTATGATCAATTATCTGATTTAAAGTATCTATACGAACACAATCTAAGGCTTTACCAGCCAGTTAAACTAAATGAAAACGATCAATAATTATTTAAGCATTTGGGAATAGTTGATGAATGATACTTTGATATTGAGCATTCAGGTCTACAACAACAGAGGTTACAAATTGTCTTTCTTTTAGAATATATGCATTAAAAAAATGTTCCTTAATAACACTGTTAAAACGATTAGGCAGTATCGCTACAAAATTATGTGTTTCAGCATCAATCGCACTTTGACATGAAGCCCAAATAAAGCGTTGGTTCCGTAATCGCAAATGAAATTCATAGCCATTTACGCTAGAAATTCTAGCATTAACTAAACGTGTTCCATTTTTGATCATAGTTAAATAGCCACAATCTGGGTCTCTTGGAGGTATGTATGTTAATGGTGCATCTATGATATTAACTTTTCTTTTACGTGATACTATTCTAACAAAATCATCGGAAACGTTAATTTTCTTAATATTTTCGTCTTCTGTTCCTAATAGTAATAGTGCGGAATTAATTGTGATCATCAGCATCCCTCGCTTTTGATTATGTTTTGCAACTTAATCATAGCAGGGGCCGGTGGCCTCTTTTTTTGTTTTCAGAATAAAAAACTGGTGTTGATGAATTTTATTTTACCAACACCAGAAAGTGTACACCCTCAAAGTTTATAATTAACATTTTGTTGTTGGGTTACTATTGGTTTATAATAAAAAATAGATAAGGGGGTTATTCAATGAATAAACTATGGGTGACGTTTTCGCAAAAATTGTTAAGAGTTGATTTACGTTTTAAAAAAACTTTTGTTTATCAAGCAATTGAAAAAACATTTGCAATTATCTTACCGTTTATTATTATTGGAAGTTTTAGTATGGCGCTTAGTTCTAGCGTTTTATCAGAACAAGGGTTCTTTAATCAAGTATATAATATTTCATCATGGTTACCTTATGAAAAAATCATAACAAATATATTCGAAATTATTAATACAGTTACAATGAGTTTTATCGCAGTAATGACAGCTTTTTTGAGCGCAAAATACATGACTCGGTCCTTTAAAAAAGATGAACAAATTGCAGGATTCACTGGGGCAGTCGGGATGCTTATTTTGAATTATAATTTATCAAGTTTAAACCCTGATAGTGATCAGGGGACATTCTTGATTCAAGAGTTAGGTGTTAAAGGGATTTTTATCTCACTGATTTTGGGGGTCTTTGTAGGATATATCTTTAAATGGTTTTCACCTAAAAATAAGCAAGAAAAAGTAGATCAATATACATTTATTTCTCGTGGTTTAGAGAGTCTGTTGCCGATAGTGATAATATTGGGGATTTTAATTGGACTAGTCATGTTAGTTTCATTGGTTAATCAAATCGGTGTGAATGGTCTCTTATATTCTATGTTTAGATTAACAGAAGTTAAATCAAGGCATTTAATTATAACTATTTTATTTTTATCCTTTTTCAATACTGTTTTATCTGGTATAGGAATTTCTGGTTCTTTAGGAATTGCACAAGGCGGCTTAGATGATACTTCGGTTGTCAGTAACTTAAGTTATGCGTTAAAGCATGGCACGTCTTTTGGTGTACCTTTTCCTATCTCTATACATACAATTTATGACAGTTTTGGTAGCTTTGGTGGAACAGGAATGACCTTATCTTTAATTATAGCAATATTGATAATGTCTAAAAATAAAAATAGTCGTAAAATAGCAAAAATATCAATTATTCCAAGCTTTGTGAATATTAATTTTCCATTGATGTTTGGGTTACCAATTATTTTAAATCCTATTTTAATGGTTCCGTTTATCTTATCACCCATCGTTTCAATGTTGATTGGGTACTTCTGTATTTACTTTAAGTGGATACCTCCAGCAGTTTACAGCTTACCTGAAACGACTCCAGCACCATTAATGGCATTTTTAGGAACTGATGGGTATTGGAGTACATTAGTTGTATCAGGAATTGTGCTTATTATTACAGTTTTAATTTATATGCCGTTTGTAAAATTAAATAATAAGGCAATGAATATTGATGGAGGTAAGCTAAATGAAAAATAAACGGAAAATAGTTAAATACGTGTTTATTTGGATAGCTATCTTAGCTTGTTTTTTAGCTGTTATCGTACCGGCAAATACATGGAACACTAAAAAGGTCAAAACAAGCCGAATTATTCATAATTCAAAGTTAAATCCAGTTATTTTAATACCAGGAAGCAGTGCAAATCAAGATCGATTTGATGAATTGATTGATGTTTTAAATACTTCAACAAATCGAACGCATAGTTTGTTAAAGATAACGGTTCAGAAAACTGGAAAACTTAAAATTACTGGTAAAATAGCTAAACGAGATATGCAACCTTTCATAGTTGTTGGTTTTGAAGATAATTCGAATGGCTATAATAGTATAAAAAAACAAGCTAAATGGTTTGATATAGCGTTTACGTATCTTGCTGATAAATATAAATTTAATCAATTTAATGGTATCGGGCACTCTAACGGAGGTCTTATTTATACGACATTTTTAGAAGAATATTTTGATGATAAAGCGGCCTCAATTAATACGTTAATGACGATAGGTTCACCATATAATGGTGAAGAAACTAATCAGAGTACAAGAACACAGATGTTAGCGGATTTTGTAAAGAATCGAAAAAAAATTCCAACTAACTTAGTGTTGTACTCGATTGCTGGAACAGATAATTACAATAATGATGGAATTGTTCCATATCAAAGTGTTAATGCCGGAAAATATATTTATCAAAATCAAGCGAAATCCTATACAGAAATAACTGTCACAGGAAATGAATCGGAACATTCTGATTTACCACAAAATAAGCAAATTGTTGCTTTAATTGAACAGTATATTATTGCTTCCCAAAATTCTAAAAATAGTGGACCAGATGATAAGAAAATTTAGAGTAGTGCTTGATTATTATTGTGATGAACTATGTATAGTTGCACATTGTAAAAATAGTCTTAATGATCTTAAATATGTACAGTATATCAATTAAACAGACAATGTCGATGGCGAGTGTTGTATTTAATTATTGAAAGTAGTATAAAATATAGGCCTTTGTTAACTATTGCTGATCAATGATATTAAAAAAGTTCTAATCGCTAAGTGATTAGAACTTTTTTGTATGAATTTTAAGAGTATAAAGTGGTTTAGTTCAAAATTTATAAACATTTTGAAAGCTAATGCGCTATATAAAATGTATCTATGACAACAAATAAGTTGGGAAAAAATATTTAACTAGTTTGGGCGGGGTTTCATAATGATATGTCTAAAAAAACTGGCCAATTCCATAATGAATTAACATGGTTATTAAACCAATGATAATATTTCGTATAATGGCAACTTTAATTTTACCATCACCTAATTTGGAGCTAATAAAGGCAGTTAAAGCTACAGCTACTGAAACCGCAATAATTGTACCTATCATTTTCCAATTGTTTGGTAATATAATAATGGCAAGTAGTGGGAAAATACCACCTAAAGCTGCAGAGATTAGTGAGGAAAAAGCGGCATCCCAAGGGTTCATATAGTGTCCTAATTCGAGACCGTATTTAACATTAATAATCGTTTCTAGTGGCTTTTTTTGCATTAATTCTGTAGCAATTTCAAAAGAGGTTTCTTCAGAAACGCCCTTAGCCGTATAAAAATTTTGAACATCATGAATTTGATCAGTACGACTCGTAATCATACGCTGTTTTTCGACGGCAACAGCTGCTTTTTCGGTGTCACTTTGTGAACTGACAGAGGCATATTCGCCAGCTGCCATAGAAAATGCGCAAGCTATTAGATCAGTTAACCCAGCGATGAAAATAATGAAATTATCTGTTGTAGCTGCTGCAACACTGAACAGGACACCTACAACAGTTAAAATACCATCATTAGATCCTAGTATACCTGCACGAAGTGAATTAAGTTTTTCATCCATTGTTTTGTATTTTTTTTGTTTAATTTTGGTTTCAGATGTCATGAAATTAAGTGTCCTTTCCTAATGAGCAAATAAAGTACCAATAAAGTAAGTGACTAGCATTGTTAAAATACCAGAAATAATATTACGAATAACTGATTTTGTCCGATTTGAGTTACCCAAAGTTGCAGCACTAAATCCTGTGATAGCTAGTGCAATAATGACAGAAATAGATGTGGCAATGACCTTAAATTCAGCAGGGAATAAAGTAATTGCAAGTAGGGGCAGCAATGATCCAATCGGAAAAGAAATCATTGATGCAATCGCAGCCGCATAAGGATCCGTATAGACGTTAGGATCAAAGCCATATTTTTCACGTACAATAGTATCTAATGGGTTAGCCGACATCATTTCATCTGTAGCTTTTAATGCTAAGGATGAAGAAATACCTGTTTTAAAATATTTTTGATAAACATAATTATATTCCTTATCATAATTATGTTTTAGATTGTACTTGGAATTGGCAGTAGCAACTTCTTGCGAATCTTTTTGGGTACTTACAGAAACATATTCTCCCATAGCCATTGAGACAGTACCGGCAAGCATACCAGCAATACCTGAAATGAAAATAGAAAAATTATTGTTCGTAGCGCCAGCGACACCAATGACAATCCCAGCAACGGAAAGAATACCATCATTAGCTCCCATAACACTAGCTCTTAAAACATTTATTTTCTGAGATAAAGATAATTTTTTAGACATAACTCTCTCTCCTTTGTTATAATGATTCTAAATATATAATCATTATAAATCAATTCAATAGATAAAGTCCACATATTTTATGAAATATGAGATAATGAACAGAGTGAATTAAGAAAATGGGGGTCGTTAAATTGATCGATAAAAATCTTGACCAGGCTTTAGAAATTTTAAAAGAACGTGGCGTACGTATAACACCACAGCGTAAAATAATTCTTGAATATTTAGTAACGCAACATAACTACCCATCTGTTGAACAAATTTTTAACGGAATTAAAGATGGAAGCGTAGGGTTAGGCATAGCTACCGTTTATAATACGTTACAAATATTAGTTGCTCAAAAATTAGTGATAGAATTGTCTAATGGCGATGATGGTAAAATGCGCTACGATTATTTTGGTATTCCACATTATCATGCTATCTGTCTTAACTGTGGCAAAATAACAGATATATTTACAGAATTAACTTTTCATGAGGCAGAGCAAGAGGCGGAAAATAAAAGTGGTTATATAATTGAAAGTACACATGTCGAGACGTTTGGATATTGTCCAGAATGTCAAATAAAACTGGGTTTAACAGAAAATAAATAATATATATCAGTAGATAAAATAAGCTTTAAAAATATGGTTGGTAGTACCAATTTGTAGATAGTACCCATTTTACATAAAGGTTACAGCTGTACAAAATCAGATGTCACACCTTTAGTATAAATAATTAAAGAGTTATATTATTAAGTTTTTGCGTTATACAAACTAATATTTCCACAAAAAAAGCAGAACTTATAGTTCTGCTTTTTTTGTGGAAATATTTAAGTAAATGACCAAGGCACAAATTTCACACAGTAAGATTAAAATTGTCATTGGAACATAAGAATGATCCCCCATAATCCCAACGAATGGAGAAAGAATACTTCCAACTAGATTCATACCAACACCAAGTATGGCAGAAGCACTTCCTGCGTGTTGCCCTTGTTTCTGCATAGCTAATGAGAAGGCCGTTGTATTTACGATACCAACCATTGAAACAATTAAAAATAAACTGATGAGCACTAGTAATAACGAGTTACTAATAAATAATGAGGTCGTTAATAGTAGACTACCAAGTAAGGCAAGGTAAACACCTAATTTTAGACCAGTCTGTTCAGAAAAAGTATCTGAAATTCGTGAACTTAATTGAGACATTATAACGATACCTAAACCATTAATTGCATAGACTAAACTGAACATATTAGAGGATAGACCAAAAAGATTTTGTAAAACAAATGATGATCCAGAAATATAACAGAACATTGCACCTGAGATAAAGCCTTGAATTAGAGCATAACTCAAGAAAAATTTATCAAAAATTAAACTTTTAAGAATTTTTTTCGTTGAATCACCAGTATTTGATTGCGACTTCTCTGGCACAATCTGGTTAGTTTCTGGTAACGTCACTAATACAAGAAGAAATAAAAGAAAACCAATTACAGTTAAGATAACAAAGATACCGCGCCAAGATGTGAATTTTAGAATAAAACTGCCAAGTATGGGCGAAATAATCGGGAAAATTCCATTAACAGCCATTAAGAGCGAGAAAAAACTGGTTAATTTTTTTCCGGTGTATAGGTCTCTAGCAATTGCTCGAGAGATTACAAGACCAGCAGATCCCGCTAAACCTTGCAATAACCGGATAATAACCAAAATTGTTATATTCTGACTTGTTGCTGCGATGATAGAGGTAACAGCGAACAAGATGAGTCCCAAAAGTAATGGCTTTCTACGGCCAATTTTATCACTGTAGGGTCCAACTATTAATTGGCCAAGCGCCAATCCAAGTAAACAAGTCGTAATCGTCAACTGGGTAAGCGATGCAGTTGTATGTAAGTGTTGTTGAATAACTGGTAATGCTGGTAAATACATGTCCAATGATAATGGACCAAAAGCACTTAATGTTCCTAATAAGAAGGTTAAAAATAATTCATGTTTTTTAGGATTTTTAAAATAAGAAAAAACCAACAAATTCACGTCCTTTTAAATGATTAATAAATATACCATAGAATAAATATTAATAAGTTACAATAGTATTGTTAAAATTTTGGTCTATCAATATAAGTTGCTTAGGTTTATGCGTTAATCGATTTAACAATTCAGGTACTTCTAATGAAGATAAATGTGAATTGATTGGGAGACTATCTTTATTATTTTCCAATAAATCGGTCAGTGAATAGCTATTTTGGGTAGACAAATTAAAATCGCCTAACTTATTTTCTATATTTACCAAGATATATTTCTCAGGATGCCTTTTAATTCCTACAGAAGTAGCATCATTTAATGAAATCACTTCTGAATCAGGATAAAAATACGTCAATAATTGGGAGGTTGGCTTATCTAGTACGATTATTTTTTCTAACTTGTTAGCTACTGTCGCTAACTTATGAATTAAATAAAGATTTTCGTTGGCAACGTTAATAGCAGTTAATTCTTCGACTTTTAAAAGTTTAATGAGATGATCTAGAATCGTAATTTCAGTGTAGTAATTAGTATCTGTTGTGTCGACAGTATTTAAAATTAGAACATCTAAAGGTAGTCGGTTTAAGTCGTGAATCCATTTCTTCGTTCTCTTTTTATGAGGTCCAGCTAAGCGAGTATCACCAGCTAAGAAGGAGTACTTCTGCTTTTCATCTTCTACTAAAAAAGCTAATGAACCCGTGTGTACTGAATCTGATAAAAAACCAATCACTGTAAAATCTCCAATAGTTAGTGCGGTGTTAATCGGAATAATTTTGTAATTTAAGTGTGTTTCACTAATTTTACCTAGTAAGACAAATTGTTGTTTTAATTCAAATGCCTCTTTGGATAAATAGATAGGTAATTTTTGCATCATAGAAGATTCAAGAATTTTTTCATGGATATCTATTGAGAAGTATGAAAGAAAAAGAGCGTCTGCTTGTTCATTTAGTTGTGAATTAACGTTAAATTGAAAGATTGAATGTGAACTTTTAAATTGTGAACTACTATCAAATAAGTTGTTTACTATACTAATTTTGGTCATTATATTCCTCTCTTTCTAATTAGAACTATCATACCATGATGAACCTGAGTCGTCATGCTTGTCTAAAATAATCAGTGGTGTACAATGTAATTATTAAATAAGAAAGCTGGTAATTTCATGTATTTAAAAATAAGTGAAGACGCAAAAAGCAAGATTATGAAACTTATGGGTAATGATTCAGAAATCTTGCTTGATTTTGACGATGGTGTTGGTGCTTTATCAAATGAAGGAACATGTACGTTAGATTCAAGCTTTAGAATGTTAGTAATTGATGACCAGAACGATAGCAAGGCATATGATGGAACAATTGATTCAGATTTAGGTCCCATTAGAGTAAAAGGGTACAGCAAAACTTATATGGATGAGAACATGCAACTTGTCGTTAATGAACGATTCAACAGTTTAGCATTACATGGAGATAATTCAGGACTATTAACAGGTAATGTTAGCTTAGAAAGTCTTGTTAAAAACTAATAAAAAATCGTAAACAATAAAAATTGTTTACGATTTTTTTTAGTTTATTTTTTAATTTTTCTCTCATAACGTGTGTAGTAAAGGAAAGCAACTAGTCCAGAAAGGACAGGACCAGATATCATCCAGAGAGCATTACTTAATGTATCGCTGATAACAGTGAAAATAATTCCAAAGGCTAAAACTAACCAGACGACAATAGTAATAATATTTGTAAGTGTTCTATTCTTATAAACTTCAAAAGGTCGATTTAAGTCTTGACGTTTTTTAAAGAATGGAAATGCACCAATTAAAAATAGATAAGGTACAGAAGTTGAGATATTTCCCATTAACGTTAATTTTGAATAGAATAATGTTGAATTTGAACCTCCAAATGAAACAGCCATGATAATGACAATAACGACGGCAGCTTGAATCCACATTGCAAATTCAGGCATACTATGCTTATTTAATTTCGTCATTTTTGCTGGCCAGATATCCTTAGGTGTTCCAAGAATAAATGATTTGAGTGGTGAGTAAATCAAGACGAAGAATGCACCTGTATAAGCCATGAACATACTTAAACCAGTAATTCTAGCAAGTGTATGACCAAAAATTGTCGAAGCACTTGCGCTCATACCAAAGCTTTGACCTGCAAAATTACCTAAGTTTTCCATCAATATGTAAGAGATGTTACCTAAGTTGGCATTTTGACCACCAAGTTTACTCCAGTTTGTACTAACACCCCAGAAGAAGATTGAGATTGAGTAAGCAAAAAGAATTAATAAAGTGGAAATGATTAAACCCTTTGGAAAATTTTTCTTAGGATTTCTAATACTATCTGTAACACCACTAACTGATTCCATACCACCGTATGCAAAGATGGCAAAAACAATAAATGAAATTAGGGCGATAGGTGATTGATAGCTAGGATTTCTAGAAGTTATAATACTTGTCATACCATGCCATGGTTCTTGGAGTGCACCATGATTAACAATTAAAATAACAATACTTAATAGTAAAAAGATAGCATTTAAACCTAAAATAGCAATACCACCAACTGAAGAAATCTTGGCAATACTACTGATACCTCGACTAGCGACAAAGGTAACTAGCACAATCCAAAGAATTGCAAGAATACCGATAGTTTGTGTTGAAGATAGGCCAAAGATAGCCCAAGATTGTGTTTGATCACTTCCAGAAAAAATTGTTGAAAGTGGAATCCAAACTTTAGATGCAATTGATACCATCCAGACAATCCATGCAAAAAGCCAAATAAATGTTCCTGTGAAAGCAAGTTTGGGGCCAATTGATTCAGCTAACCAAGAATAAATGCCACCTTTTGATTCATTTAAAGCTGAACCATATTCTGCAAACATCAAAGCAGTTGGTAAGAAAAAGAAGAATGCTGCTAAAACGTACCAGATAATACTAGCGTAACCCATTTGAATAAAGGCGACGGGAGTATTTGCAAATCCAAAAATAGTTGTAAAAATCATTAAAATGAAACTTGTTAGGGAAATTTTCTTTTGTTTGTCCATAAGACTTTTGTAATTCCTTTCGGTTTCTTATATTTATAAGTTTTGGTCAGTTTTAAAATTTAATGGTGATAGGTCAGTTGATAATGTAATTAGCTGACTAATTAAGGCCTTAACCTTGATTTCAGCAGCTTCAGTAATTTTTAGATTTTCTTCAGTTAAAAAATCTGTTAGGTCTGTACCACTTTTAGAAATTGCCTCTGTTTGAATCCGTTTTACGGAGGCATTGAATTGGATAATTAAATCTTTTTGGAGATCTTTCAGTAATGAGCTAAATTCTAAGTAATGTGAATCAACCAAAATACCTAATTGTTTATATAACCAGTAAGCAGATTTGTCATCATATACATCGGTACCAATTTTATAATTCTCCGGTGTATCCGTAATACCAGCAAAGAAAGGTACATAAGCACTTTGAGCCGTAACACCCATTGATAGCCAATGGATACCACCAATTTCAAAAGGTAAATCAGGTCTAATTTGTAAAATATGAGACTCTTGTGTTTTTGCTAAACTAATGGGTCTGAATTTATGTTTATCACTGATTGAACCAGTTCCAATCGGATCATATTGAGTTCCTTGGAAATGTGAGCCAAGAATTTGTTCTAAATCTTCACGTTGAATTAAATGATCAGCCTGACGAATGAACGGTAAATTCATACTCATAGGATCTTGTGAAGCAACTGATGGTGTTAAAAGTAATTGGCCATACCAAACTCTTGGTGTGCTGTAAATGGCATCAGATTGATCATGAGTTCCAAAGATATCTCTAAAATTAAATGAATCTTTTTGGTTATTTAAATGATTATCAGAAACAAATTTCTGAATACCAGAACTAAACATAAAATTAGCGGAATCAGTAAAGTTAATTTCTTGAATAGCTAGTTGGTTGGCAACAACTGCATAAGAATCATCCGGAATACGTTGCGCAACCCAATGGTGACCGGTTGCAATTTCCATATACCAAACATCTTTTTGATCAGAGAACAAGACACCATTTGTTTCACTTGAACCGTATTTTTCTACTAATGATCCAAGGTAACTAACACCTTCTTTTGCGGAGTGAATATAGGGAAGAGTAATTGTTACAATTGCTTCCTCACCAATTCCGTTTTCAGTTAGTAAGGGATCGTAACTGAGAACCCGGCTATTAGCGTATGCACTTTCAGTAGCGCTCATAGCCACACCATATTCATTAAAGCCATCTTCTTCAAAAACACCAAATTTTGGTGTCCATTCAGGAGTAGCTGAATATTTACCACGAATTTTTGGTAATGGCATTTTAAAGTGATTATCTGGTGATTCAAATAAAGGTGATTGTTCAAATTCTGTATGAGCATGAATAACAAAATGTTTTGGCCATGCTGTTTTTGCATCTTCATTACGGCCAATAAAAGTCGACCCATCTGCAGTTGCTTTAGAACCAGCTAAAACACTTGTACATGCTGAAAAATTAAAAGGGTCTGTCGTCATGGATATTTCTCCTCCCAGTAAATAAATTTAGATATTACCATTTTATCATTTAATTGCTATTTTTAAACGCCATTTGTAAATAAATATTCGTATTTAACCGGTTACGCTGTATAAGGTTAGTTTAATAGAAATTTAAAATGAGAGATTACTCATTTTATTAATATTATTGTTTAATAAAAGGTAAAATGAAAAGAGTCACATATAATAGGAGGGAGATTTATGAAGTTATCAATTTCTGATAAAAATAAACGACTAGTTATAATTGTATTTTCGGGATTATTAATTGCATTATCCCTTAATTTCTTTCTGATTCCAGGAAATATTTTTGGAGCTGGTGCCAATGGTATTGCCCAATTACTTTCTGCTATTTTTTATGATCTATTTCATATTAAAATTGGTACTGGATATCTAATTATGTTAATAAATATTCCAATTGGTATATTAGGCTGGTATAAAGTAGGACGTTCATTTACATATTATAGTGTACTGACCGTCGCTTCTTCATCTCTCTTTACGGTAATTTTACCCGTTCATCAATTATCAACTAATCCATTAATGGCAGCATTATTTGGTGGTGTAATAAGTGGTATTGGGGTTGGATTAGCATTAAAATTTGGTTTTTCAACTGGTGGGATGGATATCATCGCACTTGTTCTAGCTAAAACGACAGGTAAAACAGTCGGTTCATTAATGTTATCAACAAATATGATTATTATTTTAACGGCTGGATTTTATTTCAGTTGGGAAAGTGCTTTGTATACAATTATTTCTAATTATGCTATGTCTAGAGTTGTCGACGACATCCATACATCGCATCAAAAGTTAACAGCATTTATTGTTACAAAAGAAGCAGATTTAGTTGTTGGAGCGCTCCAAAAATCATTAATTCGTGGAATTACAGTTATTGACTCAAAGGGCGCTTTCTCAAATGAAGAAAGTAAAGTTTTGATGTTAGTTATTACACGTTATGAATTATATAATTTAAAAATGACAATTAGTGATGTTGATCCAAATGCATTTATGAACTTAGTTAATACCGCTGATATTGAAGGCAATTTCCTAAACTCAGACCAACAAGAATTATTAAGAAAAGGGCAATCAACTAAATAAAAAGGAGATTCGTTATGCCAATTATAAATATTGATTTAATTGAAGGTCGTTCACAAGAACAACTTAAAAATTTAGTTAAAGATGTGACTGAAGCTGTTTCAAAAAATACTGGTGCACCTACAGAGCATATCCATGTAATTTTAAATGAAATGCGTAAAGATCGTTATAGTGTCGGTGGTATTCTAAAAAGCGACGAAAAATAAATATCATTAAATATGACTTCTGGTATATTCCAGAAGTCATTTTTTATAAAAAAATAACAGACCATTACTGATCTGTTACTAATTAACGATTATTTAGCTAAATTTAAATAATTTTTTAAGTAATGAGCAAGCCCATTTTCTTGGTTATTTAAAGAGGTAACATCATTGGCTAGACCTCTAATTTCAGAAGTACCATTTTTCATTGCCACACCCCAGCCAGCATATGAAAGCATTTCTTTATCATTACTTTCATCACCAAAAGCAACGATATCTTTTTGAGAGATACCATAGTAATCTGCTAGATAAGAAACACCAATTGCTTTTTGAATCCCTTTTGAAACAACTTCTAGAACAGGTTTTGGTCCGCCCCAAGTGTTGACTTCGATAACATCACCATATTTTTCAAGTAGTCTAGATGTAATTAATTGTTTTTTATCTTGATCGACAAACATCGTAATTGATGTCGGATCATGTTGTAAATTTTGTTTATTAAGAATTTGATTTGATCTTAAAACTTGTGGGAAAAAGCCTTTCACTAGCTGACTTGCATTGTCAGCCAATAACATATTTTTTCCTTCGGCTGCTAACATGTTAATACCTAATTCTTTTCTAGCGTTAAGAATATCAAAAACAATATCTCGATTAATTGTATATTCGTATGATTTATCCCAATTTTTATGTGGAATATGTGCCAGGGCACCATTAAAATTAATCATTGGAGTTGTTAACCCTAATGAATCATAAATTTGTTTTGAGATACGATATGGGCGTCCCGTTACAATACTGACAATGTGTCCTTCAGCTGTTGCTTGAGTAAGTACTTTTTTTGTTGTTGAACTAACTTCTGCATTATTATTTAAAGTTGTGCCATCTAAATCAATTGTAATTAACTTTTTGTTCATCGTTATTGTTCCTCCATCAACTTAACTTATGTGTAGTAAGATTTACAGTTTTTTATCTTAGTTAGTTCAGGATAGCATTTGAGTATGCAGTATTCAAACGTATTTAACCTTTTTTTATCTATTGTTATAAAATCGTATCTTTAATTTAATCCGGCTTCATAGTAACTTTGGCGCCGTATAACATTATTTTTTAGAAAAAGTAAAGAGTTCAGTAACATTAAAACAATAGATTGCAATGCTAAAATAGAAACGATAAACTAGTAATATTAGCTATTCAAGAGAGGATTAATCCTATGAGTGAAAGACGAAGTGCAGAAATAATTAAGCAAGATATTTTGACACATTTAGAAAAAGTGATGGATCCTGAATTGGATATGGATATTATTAATTTAGGTTTAGTATATGAGATTGAATTAGACAATGACAATAATTGTAATGTACAAATGACTTTAACCACTATGGGTTGCCCGTTAACAGGTGTTCTATCTGATTTAGTCGAAGATGCGTTAAAGCCAGTGCTAGAAATAAAAAAAGTAACTGTACAATTTATATGGAGTCCAGCCTGGTCAATTGAACGTATGTCTAGGTATGCAAAAATGGCACTCGGTGTCCATTAAAAGTTAGGGGGAAATTAAATTGATGATGCGAAGAAGATACATATTTATAGTAGCTATCTTACTACTTACATTCTTTACCACATTTTTATTTTTTAAGATGCAGGAAAAAGATTTAATCACAAAATTAGATAATCATAATCTATCTAAAAATGCATATGTTCTTAAAACAAAAGAACAAAATTTAGATAAATATAATACAACGTTAGCAAAATCAGAAAAAATTTCTGATTTTCAAATTCATTATCAAGTAAAAAACAAAAAAAATATTTCTTATTTTTATGCGAAGGGTAGTTATGATAAGCCACCAATGGTTTCTGGAACTTTTTTCTCAAATAATGATTTTTTATCTGAAGTTCCGGTAGCAGTAGTTGGTCGAAATATTGAAAAAAAATTATACTCGCCATTTCATCAGCAGTATTATAAATTAAATGGGCAATACGTTTCTGTCATCGGTATTATGGGTGATAAATACAATTCTGAGTTGGATAATCAAATTTTTATTGCAATGTCAACTGCAGACATAAGTAAATTGAAGGCAAATAATACAAATATTATTCTTGATTCAAAGCATGTCGTGACTAAGAATGTGTTAACGACCGAATTAACTAATACAACAGTTTCCAAACAGGTTAATGATAATTTAATTTTAACTAATAACTCATGGATTAGTCGACATTGGCAACAAGCGGTGGGCTTAATGGCTGTTATTGCTAGTGTTATGGTCGCAACTTATATTTGGATTGTTGGTGTTAGTAAACAAATTCGTAATCAGAAATTTATCAAACAATCAAAAAAAGTTATTATTTGGAATAACTTGCTAATTTACATGGGATCATTCTTAGTTGGTGGCTTAATAGGAACTGCGATTGGTCAGTCACAATTTTCGATTAAAACAAATATGATAGCTCTGTATGAGTTCGAAGGTACTCTATTTATCGTTGCTTCCGTTGTTTTCTACTTTGTTATCCGTAGAAGAGTTAATAAACGTAATAATTAATAAAAACGCCAAATCAGTTAGATTCATTATCTAACTGATTTGGCGTTTTTTATGTAAACATGATTATATTTGATTTTTAAAATTTTGTAACTCAGGTGATAAAATCATTCTAATTTTTGTTAAATCACTTAAATTTTTGGTGCCAAGTAACAGCATAAGCATGTTAATTTTTGATTGATAATCTGATATGGTATTTGTTAGCGCATCTTGACCTTGTTTATTGAGAATGTGTAAGAATGCACCAGAGATACCAACACTTTTAGCGCCTAAAGCGAGACATTTAACAATATCTAATGGGGTACGAATACCACCAGAGGCAAAAATTGTTAAGCCTGTTTGCAGAGATTTTGTATCAATGAGACTTTCAGCTGTAGTTAAGCCCCAATCCTCTAGAAAGGAGAAATCTTTAGCATGTCTACGTTCGTTTTCAATCATGGCAAAATTTGTGCCGCCACGACCAGAAATATCAACATAACGTACACCAATATCAGCTAATTGTTGAACCGTTTTATGAGACATCCCAAAACCAACTTCTTTAACAATAATGGGTACTTCAAGCTTATTTACGATTGTTTCAATATTCTTCAACCAATAAAACTCACGTTCACCTTCTGGCATAATAATTTCTTGAGCGGCATTAATATGAATTTGTAGGGCGTTTGCTTCAATCATATCAACGGCTCTTTTTGACTGATCTAGTGTTGCATTGGCGCTTAAATTAGAAAAAATGAGACCATTTGGATTCTTTTCACGAAGTATTTTAAATGTATGAGCCTTAGAAGGGTCTTTTAAGGCGATACTTTGAGAACCTGTCGCGATTGGTGTATTTGTGATAGCTGCAACTTCGGCTAATTGTTGATTTAAAATACCCGTTTGTTCACTGCCACCAGTCATAGCATTAATATAAAAGGGCGATTGAAACGAGAAATTTGGAAGCTCAACGCTAGATTGAATATCATTAATAGAAAGTTCAGGTAAATTTGAAGGAATAAGCTTGATCTCATTCAATTGATTTTTTGATTCCGTATTGAATAATTTTTCGGCGATAAATACGTGTTCATCTTTTCTGTGACTTTGAATTAAATTATCGTCTTTAATCATAAAAAACTCCTTATCCTATAAGGTCACTTTGATATCCAAAGGTTGAATATCATTTTGTGCCCAATCTTTAAATAATTCAGTACGATTTGTTTCAGAGGTTGCTAATGCAATACCGCAATCACCACCGCCAGCACCTGATGTTTTTGCGGCAGCATGTTGGGATTCTGATAAATTACAAAGGGAAGTTAATGATTCGGTTTCAATTATTACCTGACTAGCATCGGCTAATTGTTGTAAAATCATTCGATTATTTGTAATTTCTTGTTGAATAATGATGGAATTGTTTAATTTAAAGCCATCAATCATTGCAGTGACACATTTTTTTGAATCTTCTAAAAATTCAGAGTAAGTCTTTTTTTGTTTTGCTTTAAAAAGGGCCATCTTATCAACAAAAATGGAAGTTGAAGCTGGAGAGCCAGTCCAACCGATTAATAATTCTAAATCTTTAGGTTGCGGTAGGCGTTGGACAGAAAGCATAGGCCAATCCATAGATAAAAGTTCGGTTAGTGGCGTACCTTGTCTCATAATTTTTAACCATTCTCGATCAAATGAATAATAAGCAATCCATCCGCCATAAACACTAGCGGCAATATCTCCGAGTGAACCATTTCCTTGAACATCTAGGTGAGCCATTGCTGATAATTTAAATAGAGCGTTATCCGTTAATTTTAAATTATAAAATTGTGAAACGGCACGAACGGTTGCTACGGTAACCGCAGCAGAACTGCCCAAACCATATTTTTTACCATCAGTACTATCTAAATCACTATCAATATTGACATGATAATTAACCATCTGTTTTCCGATGGATTGTGCATATAATTCGGTTAAATGAATCGCCGATAATATGTAGTGAAAGGGGTTATCTCGATTATCAAAAATAATTTTTGTCCCTTGACGATACCAAGATAAAGAATTTTCTTGGTATTGTTTAGATGAAATACTACCTGTTTCTTTACTCTTTTTAATTGTTACAGTTACAAACTGATCAATAGCAACAATAATTGCTGGTGATCCAGGTTCAACAATTGCGTATTCTCCTGCAATATAAAGTTTTCCTGGTGCTTTAGCGGTGATCAAATAGCTCAATTCCTTTCAATATGGATAACACTAAATAAGTGTCGCTCCAGGTCCAGGCTTGGCAACCAAAAGATTTTTTGCACCAAAAAGTGGACTTAATTTATTTAAAATATAAGGTGTTTCAGTTTTGGAACAAATTATTTTAACATTTGGACCAGCATCCATTGTGAAGTAACAGGTAATACCTTCTTGACGCAAGTCACGAATAGCATCCATAGCACGTATGCTGTCAGGATTAAAATAAGTAAAGCTGGGATTAGCGCTTAAAGTTGTTGCGTGCATTTTCATTGCATTATTTTCAGCAATTTGACCAACTTTTTCGAGGTTTTTCTCTATAATAGCCTTTTTCATATCAATTAAATCACGTTCAGAAGATTTAACCCATTCATTGTAGAAAGGTGATGTGTCCACGGAATGTTGCATTCCAGAACGAGAATCAATCGCTTTTTCATGACTATTAATCATAATAGCAATCATTTGAAGATCCCAATCAATCGTTTCTTCAATCGGTATAGCAAAGGAGTCTTCATCATTGTGACCTTTTTCCCATTCAACTAGGCCACCAAAAATAGAGCGACTAGCTGAACCAGAACCACGACGTGCTAATCGTGATAAATCGCGTTTATTTAAATTTAAACCAATTGCTTGACTAGCAGCAAGCGCAAGTGCAGCATATGCGCTCGCTGATGACGCAAGTCCTGCTGAAGTTGGAACGTGATTTATTGATTCTACTTTAGCGTAAATATTTTTTTGTGCTTGATTACGAACAATATCTAAAAAGGCTGATACTTTGTTATCCTTTTTTTGTTTAGAATTTAGAAAGAAGGTATCTTCAGTTAGCGTATCGTCAAAAGTTACCGTAGTATCGGTATAAAAATGATCTAACGTTAAGGATAGGCTATTGTTGTAAGGAATAATTAAATCTTTATTTTGTTTACCCCAGTATTTAATGAGTGCAATATTAGTATGGGCGCGAGCTGAAATTTTATTTTTCAATATGTTGTGACTCCTTTTTAAGGGGTTGAATCCAAGTTGCAATGGCACCATTACGATTTAAGAGATGGCTTAGATTTAAAGCTTCTTCGGGTGTTTTAACTAGGGCTATCATACAGCCACCGCCACCACCACCGGTAAGTTTGGCACCTAAAGCGCCATTTTCTAGACTTGTTTTGACAAGTGCATCTAATTTGGGATGACTAACACCTAAAGATTTTAGTAAATGATGAGCCCTAGATAATGTGTGTCCTAAACTTATAGCATCATCTGTCGCAATTTGTGCCTTAGCCATACTTGTTAATTGACCAAGTTCGGAAATTATTTTTTCAGTAACGTCAGGACTTGATAAGACGCGATCACGAACTTGACCAACAGTTAAACCCGTTTGGCCCTTGATTCCCGTATCAGCAATCACTAAGGTTGCCTCTATGTTTAATGGGACAGGGTAAGCCTCTTGGTGCTTAATGAACCAAATGGGATCGCGGCTACTGGTTGTTGCGGCATCGATACCACTTGGAGAACCATGTGTGGTTGTTTCAGCGATATTGGCAATAAGTAGAAGTTCATCGCGTTCGATTTTCGTATCAAAAAAAGCGTACAAACTTCGAATTATGGCAATAACTGTGGCAGCGGAAGAACCCATCCCTCGTTCAGATGGGATGTCACTTTCAATCGTTAATTTAAATGATTGATGTCGTTTATTCAATGATTTTAAAATGTACTGGATAACTTGCTTAATGCCACGCATATTCATGGGAACATTTTTCAGTTCACCACTATAAAAACGACTTGTGATCCATTGTTTATCTGCCATTGCTTCCGTTAAAACTGATATTTTAACATTTGGTAAAGGGAGGGCAATAGCGGGTTGGCTATAAACAACAGAGTGTTCGCCGATTAATATAATTTTAGCATGGCTAGTACCAAGAAATTTTGCTTCTGTATTATCTGACAAATTGTTCAAAAAAAGAGTCCTCTCTAGATGAATTTACTTCCATTATCATACCTTAAAATTGTCGTTATAGCTATAATGGACTGGATGAACTTTGAGAATTTATAATGATTTAGTTTTTGGCATATGATTCTTTAATCAATATGGTAAAATAAACATAAATGCGTTAACTTAAAAAGACTGGTGATAAACTTCAATGAATAAAAATACGATTTATGCTGTAGTGGATATTGAAACGACGGGAACAAATCTTAAAAGTGGCGATCGAATGATCCAATTTGGTTGCGTTTTAGTTCAAAAAAATCAAATAATAAATTCTTTCTCGTTTGATATTAATCCTGGTATGGCAATTCCGAAAGTTATTACAGAATTAACAGGGATTACAAACCGTCAAATCAGAAAGGCTGCCTATTTTGAAGACGTCGCCGCAACGATTTACGCGATTCTCCAAGATACAGTTTTTGTTGCGCATAATATTAACTTTGATTTGCCATTTATCAATAGTGAGTTAGAAAGAGTTGGCTATCCTGCATTATCAATAAAAGGTGTCGATACTGTACAGCTTAGTCAAATCTTATTGCCAACAGCACCCAGTTTTAAATTAAAAGATCTGAGTCGATATTTGAATCTGACTCACGAAAATCCGCATCATGCCGATAGTGATGCCCATGTGACAGCTGAGTTATTTATCTTCTTATTAACTCGACTAGAAACGATTCCAAGAGAAACCTTATTTGAAATAAATCGTTTAAGTTCATTTTTATTAAGAAATACAAATGAATTATTTTCTGATGCGTACAGTGATAAAAATAGAAGACAGGAAAGACTACCAGATCATCTATACATTGTTGGAGGGATTGTCCTTCAACGTAGGAAACAAGATACATTTAATTTAACGAATTATGTTTATCCTGAAGCAGAAGTAGATAAGAAAAAAATATTTGAAAAACAATTAAGTTGGCGACCTGAACAAGCAAAGATGATGGACCTTATTTCTGAACATTTAAAAAGTGGAAATCGAACATTAATTATTGAGGCTCCTACAGGAATCGGTAAAACATTAGGTTATTTAATTCCAGCAGCTTATCATGCTCAAAATCGCAAACAAATTGTGATTAGTAGTGCGACAACATTACTTCAAACCCAGTTGATGAATCAGGCATTACCGTTACTTAACAAATTATTGCCTTTTCAAACAGCTGCAGTAAATTTGAAGGGCAGTAACCATTATATAAATTTAGCGGCGTTTAAAAAAGAATTAACACAAAAAGAAACCTCTGGACAGATAGCTTTAATGAAAATACGTATCTTAGTATGGCTGACAATGACTAAAACTGGTGAACTTGATGAATTAAAACTTTCAAGTTATCAAAATCCCATTTTTAATCAAATTGAACATCAAGGGGTTGGGAGTTTAGTATTAACTGATCAATTTTTTGAAGTTGACTTTATTAATACGTTATATAAACAAGTTGAATCGTCAGCAATTATTTTTACAAATCATGCTTTTTTAATGAAGCATCCTGGTTTATTTAACTCAGATCGTACAAAACTTGCGCCTGAATTAATTGTAGATGAAGCACAGCATCTTGCTGATGTTGCTCTACAGTCAAATAAAGGACGCATTCGATTCTGGAAAATTATTAATATGTGTGATTCATTATTGACTAGCATACAAAGTTCACAAAAATTTTCTTTTAATGACTTAATGGCAATTAATTTCTTAACAGCTAGTGAAAACAATCAATTATTAACAGAAATTAGGAAATTACGGGAATCAGTTGAGTTACTCATCAGACAATTTTCAAGAGAATATGGTCGACAAATTAGTAGGAATTCAGCAGCAAAAAATGAAACGACCGGAAAAGCAATTATTTTAAAATCAACTGAGCTAATTGGATTGATTAATCGAAATAAAATTATGCTTGAATCTGTTTTAAAAGTGATAACTGTTTTAAAAAGAGATGATGCCATTTTACGAGATCGTTATATCGCTGCAAAAAGCCAACAAAATATCGGCCAAGATGAGCAACAGCTTTTGAATCGTGTTCATAACTTTTTTAAGCAATTATTTGCAGAAACTGAGGGCTGGACTATATTTGAACAAAATCAAGACAAGCTAAATGAAAAGGTGCTTTGGTTAAGTTTTCCGATTAACGGACAAACAGACAAAATGCAATTTGAATTTAGTTTATCAGATGCAACTCATTTTCTTTCTGAAGTAATTTATCGGCACTTTAATCACCTGACGTTTACTGGGGCGACTTTGTTACTACCAGGTAATCCTGATTACATTATTGATCAGCTAGATATACAAGATGATAATTACAAAATCAAAAAATTAGGGAGTCCTTTTGATTATAGTAACCAAGCTAAATTGTATGTAGCAAGTGATGCTTTTGATGTTCGATCATCAAAAGAGCTTTATGAATCTTACTTGGCTGATTCAGTTTATGAGATTATAAAATCACAACGTAAACAAACGTTAATTTTATTTAATTCGCTTGATACGATAGCAAATGTTTATGGGTTATTAACAAAAAGAGGGTTACATCTTGATCGTGAACTTTTAGTTCAGGGTGTTACAGGACGGCCTGAAAAATTAAAAAAACGATTTTTATTAGGTAAAGACGCTATTTTAATGGGTACTGGTAGTTTCTGGGAAGGCGTTGACTTACCAAATGATAGATTAGAACTTTTAATTGTGACGCGGTTACCATTTGAGTCTCCAGAGTCGTTAAATGTAAAGGCGAAAGAAAAAGAGTTTGAAGGTCAAGGTAGGGATGTATTCAGTGAGTATTCACTGCCTAGAGCAACAATGAAGCTTAAACAAGGGTTTGGACGCTTAATTCGGACGTCAACCGATAAAGGGGCAATGATTGCATTGGACAATCGATTGATAAATCAAAGTTATGGTAAAAAAATGATTGAAGTATTGCCGGATGAATTACAACTTATAAATGAACCATTGGCAGATATTATTATTGATTTAAAGACGTTTTTATCTAATTCTGATAGTTAATCAGAATTAGATAATGTCTGTTATAATATGACCGTATAAAACTAAGACAGGAGAAAAATTGATCATGCGAAGATCCCCCAAAAAATCAAAAAACATCGTTTTTCTTTCGATACTTGGTACGATATTAGTTATTGTGGTAAGTGCTTTTATTTTATATAATCGCGCAAAATCACCGATGGCTACAGCTGAAAAAGAAGCTGTTACAATTGCTAAAAAATACGCAAAACTAGATAAAGAAACAGCATTTTATAGATATAATAGGGATGCAACTTATTTTACAGTTGCAGGGACAACAAAAGCTAATAAAAGAATTTATGTGATTGTTGCTCAAAAAGGTGGAAAAGTTAAAGTCTTATCACAATCAAATGGTAAGACAAAAAATGATATTTTAACTTATATCTGGAATGAAAAAAAACCTAGTAAAATATTGAATGTCGGACTTGGTATATACAACGGTGTACCTGCATGGGAAGTGAGTTATTTGAACAAGAAAAAAGCTCTTTGTTATGAAACACTGCAGTTCTCAAATGGTAAAGTTTTAAAATCCGTTGAAAATATATAATTGTCTTATGGACTAATATATCTGACTAATGATATTATAAAAGGAATGAAATCGATCTAGCAACTAGGACCGTAATGAGGAGGAAGTTTATTGAAAACAATTAGTATAATTGATGCTAAAAACCATGTAGACGAAGAAGTAAAAATCGGTGTTTGGCTTACTAATAAAAGATCAAGTGGTAAGATTGCATTTTTACAATTACGAGATGGAAGTGCCTTTTTCCAAGGTGTCGTGATAAAAAGTAATGTCAGTGAAGAAACTTTTGAAATGGCAAAAGAGTTACATCAGGAATCTAGCCTTTACGTTATTGGTGAGATTCATGAAGATAAACGCTCACCATTTGGCTATGAAATTGAAGTTAAATCACTTGAATTAGTTGGTGATAGTCAAGATTATCCAATTACACCTAAAGATCATGGAACAGAATTTTTGATGGATCATCGTCATTTATGGTTACGTTCAACGAAACCATATGCAGTTATGCAAATTAGAAATGAAATTATTCGCGCAACATATGAATTTTTCAATAAAGAAGGTTTTATAAAGATTGATGCGCCTATCTTAACTGGTAGTGCACCAGAAGGTACAACTGAACTTTTCCATACTAAATATTTTGACAAAGATGCCTATTTGTCACAATCAGGTCAATTGTATGAAGAAGCTGGGGCAATGGCCTTTGGTAAAGTATTCTCATTTGGACCAACTTTTAGAGCTGAAAAATCTAAGACAAGACGCCATTTAATTGAATTTTGGATGATTGAACCCGAAATGGCATTTATGCACCAAGAACAAAGTCTTGAAGTACAAGAACAATATATTGCGTTCTTAGTACAAAATGTTTTAGATAACTGTGACTATGCTTTAGATATTCTCGAAAGAGATAAAGAAGTCTTAAAAAGTTATACAAAAACACCATTCCCTAAAATTTCTTATGATGAAGCCGTCGAATTATTACAAAATTCTGGTGAATTTCCTGATACTAAATGGGGTGATGATTTTGGATCTCCTGAAGAAACTTATTTGGCAGAACATTTCAGTATGCCAGTATTCGTTTTAAACTATCCTAAAGCAATTAAACCATTTTACATGAAACCACATCCAACGAGAGAAGACGTCGTTATTTGTGCTGACTTATTAGCTCCTGAAGGTTACGGCGAAATTATTGGTGGTTCAGAACGTGAAACTGATGTAGATAACTTAATAGCACAAATTAAAAAAGCTGGATTGAACGAAAAAGATTACGAATGGTATTTAGATTTAAGAAGATATGGTAGTGTTCCTCATTCAGGATTTGGTCTTGGATTAGAACGCGCAACAACTTGGATTACAGGTGAAGAACATATACGTGAGGCTATTCCATTCCCACGTCTATTAAACCGTATTTACCCATAAAAAAGTAGAGAAAAAGAACCTTTAAACGAAATTGTTTAAGGTTCTTTTCTTAATTAAGGAGGCATTTTCGTTATGGATGCATTTATGAGTCAATTTTTAGAAGCAGGGGAAACCCATGTGTCTAATTTAATTTTACGGAATTATCGAAAAATTGGATTATCAAGTGATGAATTAATTTTCTTAATCCATCTATTAAGCTTTAATCAAGCAGGTAATAAATTTCCAGATACAAATCAAATTGCCAGTCAAATGGGCGTGACGGCCCAGGAAACCTATACATTACTGCAGAAATTAATCGAAAAAAAAGTTATTTCTATCAAAACAATTGATGATTCAAATGGGTACAGCACCGATCAATTTGATTTTAGTGTGTTATATGAAAAATTAAATAATTTAAGTCATAGGACACAAGAAAAGGTTGAAGTTGTTAAGAGTAATAATTCTCGAAAAGAGGTTTATGAAAAAATTGAAGTTGAATTTGGAAGACCTTTATCACCAATGGAATTAGAAAGTATTAGCATGTGGATTGATCAAGACCACTATATTCCAGAACTAATTTTGATGGCGTTGAAAGAAGCTGTCCTTAATCAGGCATACAGTTTAAAATATATGGATAGAATTTTACTAAATTGGGAAAAGAAGCATATAAAAACAAGTCAAGACATAAAAAAAGATAAAGAAAAAAGACAACAACAGAACTTTTCAAATAATGTGAAGAATAATGACAATACAAAAGAATCTAATGATAAACCGGAAATACCCCTATATCATTGGTCAAATTAATGAAATAAATAAAAACCTGGCGATATTCAGAATTTTAACTGAATATCGCCAGGTTTTTATTTAACGAGTAGCAGACGAAACGGCTTTACTGCTGTCTGCTTTAGATGAAGCACTTGAACTAATAGCGGAGCTAGAACTACTAGATGAACTAGAACTTTCTGAAGAACTAGAACTACTTGAACTAGAAGAACTGCTTGAACTAGATTCTTCTGAAGAACTAGAACTATTTGATATCTTAGGAACTGAATATGAACTGCTATCTGCTGTTGTTGTTTCTGCAGTAGATGAATCTGTTAATGATAATTCGCCATTTTTCAGATAAACGTCAGAAGGTTTTGTCCAATCCGTATTTGAAACTGATTGGGAAACGTACTGCATTAAGTTTTTATAAATACCTACAGCTAGATGTTGAGAATTAACATCTAAGTAGTTATTTGCGACTAATGGTGAATCATAACCTGTCCAAACTGCAATTGAGTAATTTGAAGTATAGCCGGAAAATAATGAATCCATAACTGCGCTAGATGGAAATTTAGAAGCAACATTTGATGGATAATCAGTAGTACCGGTTTTACCCGCTTGGTAAAGACCCGGTATTTGAGCTGCCGTACCTGTACCATTAGAACTATTAATAACACCTTTTAGCATATCAGTAATCATATAAGCAGTTGATGTTTTCATTGCTCTAGTACCTGAGCTAGAATAATTTTCAACTGTACCATCTTTTCTTTCAATTTCTGAAATATAAGTCCCTTTGTGATAAGTTCCACCATTTGCAAATGCTGCATAGGCTTCTGCATTTTGAGTCGTTGACATGTTTGCACCGATACCAGATGAGTAAGTATCAACTTGATCCTTAGAGACACCAAGTTTTTTGACGAATCCTTGGGCTTTTGATAATCCAACCGCTTCAAGTGTCCGAATAGCAGGGATATTACGTGATTGAATCAAAGCATTTCGCATTGTCATTGTTCCAAGATAGCTATTATCAAAATCATTTAATTGTTTTGTAGTAGCATCAGGGTAGTAATATTTTGTATCGCTAACTTTTTGATTAGTTGGGTAGTCTAGATATTCAATAGCAGGACCGTAATCCATAATAGGTTTCATGGTTGAACCGTTGCTTCGACTAGTTGCGACAGCCCGATTATACCCGAAAGTAACATTTGTTTGTTTACGGCCACCAATCATAGCTGAAATAGCGCCAGTTTTTGAATCAACCATGGTAACAGCTAATTGCATTTTACTGTCAGGATAGACCACATAGTTATTTGTATTAGCTATATCATAAAGTCGTTTCTGAGCATCCAAATCTAAGTTTGTACGAATCTTAAGACTACTGTTATAAGGATCAAAACCTTTATCTTTAACAGACTGAATAACTTCTTTTAAATAGGAATCAGAAATTTTTGCATTATAAGTATCTTTTTCGGCAGAATGTGATGTTCTTAGGCCTGAAGTAATTGGTGTCGCTTTAGCTGTACTTGCTTCGCTTGCCGAAATTTTGTTATTTGCTAACATTGCATCAATAACTTCATTACGTCGTTCCTTTGCGTATTCTGGATGCGCGTAAGGATTATAAGAAGATGGGGCATTAGGAATACCAGCAATTAACGCGATTTGTTCTGTATTTAATTTATTCAATTTTTTACCGAAATAGTAATTTGCAGCAGTTTGCATCCCGTAAATACCATTTCCCATAAAGACTTTGTTAGCATAGAACGTTAAAATCTGAGATTTACTGTATTTACGCTCTACTTGTAATGCTAGCCATGCTTCTTGCGCTTTTCGTTTTATTGTTTGATCAGATGCTTTTGTCGAAAAGACAGATAATTTAATAAGTTGTTGTGTTAAAGTACTACCACCTTGAAGACCAGCTGATCCACCAGTGATATTTGACAAGGCTGCACCTACAATTCGCACAGGATCAACGCCATTATGTTTATAGAAACGTTTATCTTCGATTGAAACAATGGCATCTTTTAATAGTTGCGGCATGTCAGACGATTCAGCGTAGACTCTTGAAGTTCCTAAGGTAGTGATGATTTCATCATTCTTTGCATAAATGACACTTGCAGGGGTACTTTCAAGACTACTTGATGTTATTTTTGGTGAATCTTTGGCGTAATAGAAAAATAAACTGATACTAGCAATTACGCCAATAACGAATAGAGCAAGTAAGCTCAAAAAAATACGTTTAAAAAGTTTACCTTTACTATTTTTACCTTTGTTGCCTTTTTTGTTAGTGCTTATTTCTTGTTCGCGTCGCGCAACACGAGTAGTACCTTTATTATCAGCTGTTGCCATAAATAAAATTCTCCTTTAATTATATAAAGCCTTAATTATAGATGCTCTATCATTTTATCAACGTATTTTAAATAGGGAATGACCGGATTTAAAGTATATTGTATCTCGAATCCTTCAGTTTGGACTGTTTTCAATGGAATTGATTTACGACCATTAACACTCTGCTTATCCCAGTAAGTAAATAGCGTTTTTGATGGTAGTAAGTAGACCTTACCTAAGGTTGTGAACTTCATTATAACAAAACTAATTCCTCTTTGTAATACACATGATTTCATATGGTTAATTTGGTGCTCATGAAAATTACTTAACGGAAATGAAGTTTTATTTTTAGTTTCTTTAGCTTCAAAATCTAAATAGTGGCCATCGTATATGCCATTGTAGTCAGTTGTTGACGCAGTTTGAAAGTAAGCTTCTTTAATAACAGCTGCACTTCGTTTAGGATAATCAACTTTTACAATTTGAATAGGCGTTGGTTTTTTGTGAATGACAGCCATATTATGAGCAAGGTAAAATGCGTTGCTTACGTTGATATCATCCTCTAATGACATCCCCCGTTTACCAAACAACAGCATATTTGACTTTTTTTGCGTATTTAAAGGTGATTGTTCATAAAGTTTTCCATTAGGATAATTAATACTCACAGTTATTTCACGCTCCAATCTAAAATATTATAACAATAAGTGATATAATTTAATAGCTTTAAAGGATTTGGTAACATATTCTTAATATAAGAAAGGAATATTTAATCAATTATGAAGCGTTTATGGGTGACTGGTTATAGAACATACGAATTAGGTATTTTTAATGAAAATGATCTTAAAATAAAAATCATTAAAAGCGCAATTAAAAAAAATATTATTAATGAAATAGAAAATGGATTGAAGTGGGTTATAACTGGCCCTCAGCTTGGTGTTGAGCAATGGACGGCACAAATTTGCCTAGATATACAAAATGAATATCCTGATTTCAAGGTATCAGTTATGCTACCATTCAAAGAGTTTGGTAATAATTGGAAAGATGATAAAAAATTAGTTTTAAATCAAATATTAAATGATGTAGATTTTTCTGATTATGTTAGTAAGGATACCTATCAGTCGCCACAGCAATTAAAAAATTATCAAACTTTTATGATAGAACACACAGATGGCGCGTTATTACTTTATGATTCAGAAAATGAAGGCAAAACAAAATTTGATTTATTAAAAATAAAGCAAACTAAAGAAGTGAAAAACTATGCATTACGTATGATAGATTTTATGGAATTAGAAGATATTGCAAACGAAATGGAAGAGGAACAAAATAATCATTTGAATTATTAAATAATTCTGCTATAATAAACAGGTATTAACATTATTTATGAGAAATTAGTGATGAGGTGTACGAATATGACGGATGTTAATTTTGTACCTAAAGATATCTTACAAAAACATTTTGAAACAAAAATGCGTGGATATGATTCTAAAGAAGTTGACGAATTTCTTGACGATGTTATTAAAGATTATGAAACCTTTGATAAGAAAGTCAAAAAACTTCAAGAAGAAAATGATCGTTTAATTGCTCAAGTCGACGAACTTACAAAACAGGTTACTGTTGGTAAAAGTTCACAGACGACCCAAACAACATCTACAACTTCAAATATGGATATTCTTAAACGATTATCTAATTTGGAACGTCGTGTGTTTGGTGCACAGTTAGATGAGAATGAAAATTCTAGAAATCAATTTTAAATTAATTGAATGATGTAATATAGATTCAGTGTAAATTTCGGGTAATTGCGGTCTATTAAGTTAGGCTGAGGAAAGTCCATGCTTGCACAAGCTGAGATGCTTGTAGTGTTCGTGCTTGGTGAAAAAATAAGCCAAGGTACCTTCGGGTAACGGCGGATAAAATGACTAAGGCTTCGGCTATGTCAAAGTAATCTGTAAAGTGCCACAGAGACGATACAATATTGGAAACGGTATTGCTGGAACGCGGTAAACCCCACGAGTAGGCAACCCAAACTTTGGTAGGGGCGCTTCATGACGGAAATGAACAAATCATGGGGGCAGATAATATCTGGAGATAGATGATTACCACTGATTTCATCGCCTGAGATGGATGACGTACAAAACATGGCTTATAGAAATTTACATGATTTCAGGATGAACTAGGATGAAGAATTTTCTTTTATCCTAGTTTTTTTATTAAAAAAATTAAATTATAGTGAAGGTGCAAAATGGAAACTTTTAAATTATTGGCAACCGCAGCTAGCGGTATTGAGTCAATTGTTGGAAACGAACTTAAACATATGGGTTATGATGTTCAAGTAGAAAATAGTCGTGTCCGCTTCGAAGGAACAATGGAAGATGTTATTAATACAAACCTATGGTTGAGAACCGCAGATCGCGTTAAAATCATTGTTGGTGAGTTTACGGCTACGACTTTTGACGATTTATTTGAACAAACAAAAGCAATCTCTTGGGATAAGTTTTTACCATTAGATGCGGAATTCCCTGTTCAAGGAAAATCTCAAAAATCAACACTCTATAGTGTTCCAGATGCCCAAGCAATCGTGAAAAAAGCAATTGTTGATCAATTAAGTGATGTCTATCACCGTACAACACGCTTACCAGAGACGGGTTCAAAATATCCATTGGAAGTTGCTATTAATAAAGATAACGTCTTATTGACACTTGATACAACGGGTAGCAGTTTATTTAAACGTGGTTATCGTGTTGAAAAGGGTTATGCTCCTTTAAAAGAAAATATGGCAGCTGCGTTAGTTATGTTAACTAATTGGTATCCAGAAAAACCTTTTGTTGATCCAGTATGTGGTTCAGGAACAATCCCAATTGAAGCTGCATTAATGGGACATAATATTGCACCTGGTATCGGTCGTTATTTTGTATTCGAAGATTGGGATTTTGTTGAAAAAGGACTATTTGATCGTTTAAGAGAAAAAGCAAAAGGTGAAGCAAATCTTGATGTAGTATTAGATATAGCAGGTTATGATATTGATGCTGGCATGATTGAAATTGCTAAAAAGAATGCCGCTGAAGCTGGCGTCTTGGATAGTATTGAATTCAAGCAACTTGCTGCAAAAGATTTTACAACAGAAAAAGAAAATGGTGTTTTAGTCGCTAACCCACCATACGGTGAACGATTGAGCGATACTGAATCTGTACGTGTTTTATACAAACAGATGGGTGTTGTTTATAAACAAATGCCTACTTGGAGTAAATATATCTTAACAAGTGACTTAACTTTTGAAGAATATTATGGTTCAAGAGCATCTAAAAAACGTAAGCTATATAATGGCTCATTGAGAACGGATTATTTCCAATATTGGGGTAAACGTAAACCAAGAGCATAATAAATAATAAGTTTAAAAGCTATCTAATCAACGATTAGGTAGCTTTTTTTATTTAAGATAAAAAAAATAAGTGTTATCTCTTTACTTATTAATAGTAAGTGATATACTAAGTTTATTCAAATAGAGAAGGGGAAATTAATTATGAAAACTCAATTATTAGATCTTATGGAACAACGTCGTTCAATTTACGCTTTAGGGGATAAAGTAAGTCAAACACCTGATGAAATTACTGGTGTTATCGAGGATGCTATAAAGAAATCACCAACATCATTCAATAATCAAACAATTAGAGCAGCAATTTTATATGGTAAAAATTCAGACATGGTTTGGGATATCGTTGAAAAACGTCTTAAATCTGAGGTTCCTAATGCTGAAGCATATAAGAAAACTCAAGAAAAGATTGCAACATTCCGTGCTGGATTTGGAACAATATTATACTTTATAGATACTGATGTTGTTGCTCAAAATGAAAAAGATTTTGCTTTATACGCTGATAACTTCAGAGTTTGGGCAGAACAAGGTTTGGGCGGTGCTCAACAAAGTGTTTGGACAGTATTAGCTGAAAATGGTATTGGCGCAAGTTTACAACATTATAATCCACTTATTGATACTGAAATTAAAAATGCGTTTAATATCCCTGGAAACTGGGAATTACGTGCACAAATGCCATTTGGTTCAATTGAAGCAGCGGCAGGAGATAAAGATTTCATGTTAGATGATGACAGATTCTTAGTTATTAAATAATAGTTCAAAAAGATGAAACTTAAGGTTTCATCTTTTTTTATGGAAAAATATAGAATATCTGATCAATTATGTTAAGCTTTAAATATAGAAGAATAATTTTATTGTGTTAGAGGAGATCATAAGCATGAAAAAATATCAAAAAACATATTTTTATCAACCCGAGCTAGCTAAAACGGTTATTTTATGGTCATGGACGTTCTGCTTATTTTTAGGTAGTTTATTATTATGGTTAGAGATAACAACATTACAAATTTGGACAATTGTTTTATTTATACTTTTTCTTATTGTATCAATTGTTCAAATCTTGAATCGTAAATTAATAGTTGACGACAAAAATATTAAGTTAACTAAGGTTATTCGAAAACATAATGAAATAATTGAAATTTCCGCAATAAAACAAGTTAAATTAAGAAGATTTGGACTATCTTTTTATTTAGCCAATAGTAAAAAGTCAGTTGTTTTGAATTCTAGAAGCAAGTTACAATTATACACGGACCTTAAAAAGGGAAATAAATGATGCCAATAGGTGTCATTTATTTTTTTATAAAAAAGAAATATTAAAAAGAGAAATAGCTTGAATATCCATTAAAATACGAACTATTTTTATTAATTTTTTAATTTCGTCCTTTTTTTGCTTTGACACAACGCTGAGTTGTTGATAGAATAGGTTTATTAAATTTGGAGGTAATCGAATGGCAAAGATAGCAATTGTAATGGGATCGATTTCCGACTGGACCACAATGAAATTTACGGCTAATTTATTAGATGAACTTGATATTGAGTATGATAAAAAAGTTATTTCGGCACATCGAATGCCAATAGAAATGATTAAATTTGCAGAAAGTGCGGATAAAAATGGGTATGAAGTTATTATTGCTGGTGCGGGTGGTGCCGCACATTTACCAGGAATGATTGCAGCTTCAACCGTCATCCCTGTAGTAGGCGTTCCGGTGCAGTCCCATGCGCTAAATGGAATAGACTCTTTACTGTCAATTGTTCAGATGCCTGCGGGAACACCCGTAGCAACTATGGCAATTGGTAAAGCAGGTGCAACAAATGCCGGCATCTTTGCCGCAAAAATTTGTGCCTTAAGTGATTCAACTATAAAAGATAATTTAAAGTCATATCAATTATCACTCCATCAAAAATCTTTGGAAAGTAGTGATTTACTTGATTAAAAGGATATTACCAGGACAAACAATTGGTATTATTGGTGGTGGTCAGCTAGGACAAATGATGACAACGTCTGCAAAAGAAATGGGTTATCGTGTGATTATATTAGATCCGCAAAAAGATTGCCCAGCTGCTCAGGTTGCGGACAAACAAGTGATTGCAGATTATGACGATGAGATTGCTATTTTAAATCTTGCAAAAATGTGTGATGTACTAACGTTTGAGTTTGAAAATGTAGATGCTGATACGATTGATGCAGCAAAGCAATATTGCTATGTTCCACAAGGGTCGACTGCACTGCGTATTTCACAAGATAGAATTAGTGAGAAACAATTTTTGGAAGCTCATAATTATCCAATCGCACCATTTAAATTAATACAAAGTTTTGATGATTTAGAAAATGCCATTAAAATAACTGGGTACCCATCAATTTTAAAAACGATTCGTGGCGGATATGATGGTAAAGGACAAGTTATTTTAAAGACAAGTGCTGATTTGATTGAAGCGGGAAAATTGATTCAAAATAGAACATGCGTGTTAGAAGGCTTTGTTCAGTTTGATCGTGAAGTTTCCGTTATCATTGCTAGAAATGAATTAGGCCAACAAAGTATTTTTCCGATTATCGAAAATCAACATCGTCATAATATTTTACATGAGAGTTCTTGTCCGAGTCGTTTATCGATTGAGACAAGAAAAGAAGTTGAAATTATTGCAAGTCAAATTGCTGATGATTGTTTGTCTGTTGGAACAATGGGGATTGAATTTTTTGTTTCAGATTCAGGTGGCGTTTATGTTAATGAAATTGCACCTAGACCACATAATTCCGGACATTTAACAATTGAGGCCTGTTCCTTATCACAATTTGAAGCGCATATTAGAGGAATTTGTAATTTACCAATGTTAAAACCACAGTTGTTAAGTCATGCTATTATGATTAATATTTTGGGACAACATGTCCAGTCAGTATTAAATGAAATTCAAAATGAAGGTCAATGGCGGTTTCATTTTTATGGTAAAAATGAAGCAAAACAAGATCGTAAGATGGGTCATGTAACGATATTAACCGATAATATTGAGCAAGCTAAAATTGATGTATATCAAACGAAAATTTGGGATTAAGAGAGGAAGATAAAAATGATTGATCGTTATACAAATGCTGAGATGGGTGCCATATGGTCAGATGAAAATAAATATAAAGCTTGGTTAGAAGTTGAAACATTAGCTAGTGAGGCTTGGGTTGAACTAGGCCATGTTCCAGCAGAAGACGCTGAAAAAATTCGTAAAAATGCTAGTTTTGATATTGATCGTATTTTAGAAATTGAACAAGAAACAAAGCATGATGTCGTTGCCTTTACAAGAGCTGTCTCAGAATCTCTAGGGGAAGAACGTAAGTGGGTTCATTATGGATTAACTTCTACAGATGTAGTTGATACAGCGTATGGATCTATTTTAAAACAGGCTAATGAAATTTTGCGTAAGGATATTGAAGAATTTATGGCTGTTTTAGCTGATAAAGCAGTTGAATATAAAGATACTGTTATGATGGGTAGAACACACGGTGTACATGCTGAACCAACAACATTTGGATTGAAAATTGCATTGTGGTATTCTGAAATGAAACGTCATCAAATTCGTTTTAATGATGCAGCATTAGATGTTGAAGCTGGAAAAATTAGTGGTGCTGTAGGAACATTTGCCAATATCCCAATGTTTGTGGAAACTTATGTTTGTGAGCATCTTGGAATTAGACCTCAAGAAATATCGACACAAGTCTTACCACGAGATTTACATGCTAATTATGTTTCTGAGATGGCTCTTCTTGCAACATCGATTGAAAAAATGGCAACAGAAATTCGTGGATTACAAAAAAGTGAGACACGAGAAGTTGAAGAATATTTCGCTAAAGGCCAAAAAGGTTCATCAGCTATGCCACATAAACGTAATCCAATTGGTTCAGAAAATATTACAGGGTTAGCGCGTGTCATTCGAGGACATATGGTCACTGCCTTCGAAGATGTTACATTATGGCATGAACGAGATATTTCACATAGCTCTGCAGAACGTATTATATTACCCGATACAACTATTTTATTAGATTACATGCTACGTCGCTTTACAAAAATAGTTAAAGAATTAACAGTATTTCCGGAAAATATGAAAAAAAATATGGACCGTACTTTTGGTCTTATTTACAGCCAAAGAGTTTTACTTAAATTAATTGATAGTGGCATGTCTAGAGAGGCTGCATATGATTTAATTCAACCTAAGACGGCAATCTCTTGGGATCAACAAATACAGTTCCGTCCCTTATTAGAAGCAGATGAACAAATAATGTCTGCATTAACTCAAGCAGACTTAGATGATGCTTTTGATTATCATTATCATATTAGAAATGTTGATGCTATTTTCGAACGAATTGGTCTCATTTAAAGAAATATGTAAACCATAAAGTTATTTTAATAGCTTTATGGTTTTTTGTTTGCCATAATACGAACTTTAAATTAAAAAAATATAAAAATAATCGTATTTTACCTTGATAAATTATATAGTAATTGTTAAACTATATTTGTAAAGAACGAACTATTTAGTTAAAAAGTATATTTTTATATGTTTTTATTCTTAAGGGGGCTATTCGCTTGGATCAATTGATTTACGAAGGAAAAGCTAAAGATGTTTATCAAACTAATGATGAAGAAGTATTAAGAATGGTATACAAAAACCAAGCTACCGCACTTAATGGTAAACGGAAAGAAGAAATATTAGGTAAGGGATTATTAAGCCATCAAATATCTGATATTATTTTTTCTTATTTAATGGCAAACGGTATTAAAACACATTTCATTGAAGATGTTTCTAAAACCGAACAATTAGTTAAAAAAGTTGAAATAATTCCAATTGAAGTTGTTTTACGAAATACTATTGCAGGTAGTTTTGCTCGTAAATTTGATCAAGTTGAAGGAACTAAATTAACAGTTCCTGTTATTGAATACTATTATAAGAATGATGCTCTAGACGATCCTGGAATAAATGAGTCACAAATTTTTGCGTTAAATTTTGCGACTAAAATAGAAATGGACGAAATAAAGAAACAAGTCCTTCATATTAATCAGCTACTGTATAAATTATTTAAAGACATCAATATTGATTTAATTGATTTTAAACTTGAATTCGGTCGGTATCATGGGGAACTTATTTTGGCAGATGAATTTTCACCTGATAATGCACGTTTATGGGATTCGAAGACACATAAATCATTAGATAAGGATATTTTCAGAAAAAACCAAGGTAGCATTATTCCAGTATATCAAGATGTTTTAAACCGACTAAAAAATCGAAATGAGGTCAAATAATGTATAGTGTAAAAGTTTACGTTACATATAAAGAATCAGTTTTAGATCCGCAAGGTCAAGCTGTTAATGAAGCGATTAACCGATTAGGATTCTCAGGTGTTAGTGACGTTCGAGTTGGTAAATATTTTGTGTTAAAGGTTGAAGCAACTGAATTAGAGATAGACCAAAAAATTGATGCGATTTGTGATAAATTATTAGCTAATCCAAATATGGAGCAATATCGTTACGAACTTGAAAAAGTGGAGGCTTAATCATGAAATTTGCAGTTGTTGTATTTCCTGGTTCAAATTGTGATTATGATTTACTTCACGCTATTCGGGATGGTTTACATGAACAAGCTGAGTTTGTGTCGTATACAGAGGAATCTCTTGATGGTTTTGATGGTGTATTACTTCCAGGTGGATTTTCATACGGCGATTACTTAAGAAGTGGGGCAATTGCCAGTTTATCACCCATTATGAATGAAGTGAGACGTTTTGCGGATGAAGGTAAACTAGTGTTTGGAACCTGTAATGGATTTCAAATGTTAACGGAAATGCAACTACTTCCAGGTGCATTAATTCAAAATAAAAATATTAAATTTATTTGTAAGCCAGTTACTTTGGAAATTGTTAATAATCAAACGCGTTTTACAACTGATTATAAAACGCAAACGACAATTGAATTACCAATTGCTCATGGCGAGGGTAATTATTATTGTGATGATGAAACATTAGCTTCTCTTAAGAAAAATAATCAAATTATTTTTAGATATCAAGATAACCCAAATGGAAGTATTGATAATATTGCTGGAATTATTAATGAGCGTGGAAATGTACTTGGTATGATGCCGCATCCAGAACGTGCTATTGAAGCATTGCTCGGTTCAACGGACGGCCTAAATTTATTTAAATCGATGTTAACGACATACACAGAGGGAGTGGGTTAATTTGGTTACAAAACAAGAACCGACGGCACAAATAATTGAAGATACCAAATTATATCAAAATTGGGGATTAACTGATTCAGAATATAAGTTAATTAAAGATGATATTTTAAGTCGTCAACCTAACTATACTGAAACTGGTTTATTTTCAGTAATGTGGAGTGAGCATTGTTCTTACAAAAATTCCCGCCCCGTTTTAAAACATTTTCCAAATTCTGGGCCGCAAGTTTTACAAGGACCTGGAGAAGGTGCTGGTGTTATTGATATTGGTGATGGTAAAGCAGTTGTATTTAAAGCTGAAAGCCATAATCATCCCTCAGCTGTTGAACCCTATGAAGGTGCCGCAACAGGTGTCGGCGGTATTATCAGAGATATTTTTTCAATGGGGGCAACACCTATTGCACTTCTTGACAGTTTACGTTTCGGTGAACTAGATAATGAGCACACTAAGTATCTTGTTTCAGAAATTGTAGCTGGTATCGGAGGATACGGTAACTGTATTGGTATTCCAACTGTTGGTGGAGAAATAGGATTTGATCCTTGTTATGAGGGTAACCCACTAGTAAATGCAATGTGTGTTGGACTGATTGATCATAAAAATATTCAAAAAGGCCAGGCAAAAGGTGATGGAAATCTAGTTATTTATGTTGGTGCTAAAACGGGTCGTGATGGTATTCATGGGGCAACGTTTGCTTCTGATGAATTTGCTGATGATAAAGAAACACAGCGTTCAGCTGTTCAAGTTGGTGATCCATTCATGGAAAAATTATTAATGGATGCTTGTCTCGAACTTATTCTAGATCATCCAGACTGGTTAGTTGGTATTCAAGATATGGGAGCTGCTGGATTAGTTTCGTCAACTGCTGAAATGGCCTCGAAAGCTAAATCAGGGATGGTACTTGATTTAGATAACGTTCCACAACGTGAAACTAATATGTCTGCTTACGAAATGATGTTATCTGAATCTCAAGAACGGATGGTTCTTTGTATTAAACCTGAATTTGAAACTAAAGTTATCAATTTATTTAAAAAATATGATTTAGAAGCCGTTAATATCGGGTATGTAACAGAAAATACGGATTATGTTTTAATACATGAGGGAAAAATTGTTGCTAATATTCCCGTTGATTCTTTAGCAAGTGATGCACCAGTCTATCATAAGGAACAAAAAGAACCTGCAAGAATCAGCAAATTTAAAGCGCAGTCTGATTTTATACCTGAAATAGAAAATACGAAGCAAACTTGGTTAGATTTGTTACAACAACCAACAATCGCATCCAAAAAATCATTGTACGAAACGTACGATTCTCAAGTTAAAGTCAATACAGTGGTTAGACCTGGTAGTGATGCAGGTGTTATTCGAATTAGAGAAACTAATAAGGCACTCGCAATGACAACAGATTGTAATGCGCGTTATATTTACTTGAATCCTAAGGTTGGTGGTCAAATTGCTGTTTCTGAAGCAGCGCGTAACATAGTTGCATCTGGTGGACAACCACTCGCTATTACAGATTGCTTAAATTATGGACGTCCTGAAAATCCAGAAATTTTTTGGGAATTTGATCAAAGTGCTATCGGTATTTCTGAAGCATGTGACTTATTTAATACACCTGTTATTTCTGGTAATGTCTCTTTATATAATGAATTTAATGAACAAGCCATTTATCCAACGCCAATGATTGGAATGGTTGGTTTAATTAAAGATGTTAAAAATATAACAACGCAAGATTTTAAACATGCTAATGATTTAATTTATTTAGTGGGTACAACTTATAATGATTTTAATGGTTCAGAAATTCAGAAAATGACTACTAACGAGATTTCCGGAGATATTAAACATTTTGATTTAAAGACTGAACAAAGTAACCAAGCGTTTGTTTTAGAAGCTATCGAATCTGGTTTAGTCGAAAGTGCACATGATTTATCTGAAGGTGGTCTAGCCGTTGCTTTAAGTGAATCCGTATTTAAAAACGATTTAGGTATTGATATTAATGTAAATATGACAGATGCACAACTTTTCTCAGAATCACAATCGCGATTCATTTTATCGATTAAATCAGAAAATAAGACAGATTTTGAAAATTTAATGAATCAAACTGCTGAAAAAATTGGCTGTGTTACAGCAGACCAATTAATTAACGTGACGACAAAAGGGAGTAAGATAACTCTTACAACTTCTGAAGCCAAACAAGTTTGGGAGGATGCAATTCCGTGCCTAATGAAATAAGAAGTTTAAATGAAGAATGTGGTGTTTTTGGTGTTTGGGGAAATGAAGATGCAAATCAGATTACCTATTTTGGTCTGCATAGTTTACAACATCGCGGCCAAGAAGGTGCAGGAATTGTATCAAATGATGAAGGTAAACTAATTGGTTATAGAGGATTAGGATTACTATCAGATGTTTTTAGAAATCCTGAAAAAATAAAAAAATTAACCGGTAATGCAGCTATTGGACATGTACGTTATGCAACGGCCGGTAGTAACGGAATTGATAACATTCAGCCATTTTTATTTGATTTTTACGATACACAGTTTGCCTTAGCCCATAATGGTAATTTAACTAATGCGGTAACGCTTAGAAATGAGTTAGAGCAAGATGGGGCTATTTTCAAATCAAGTTCGGATTCAGAGGTTTTGATGCACTTAATTCGTCGTTCATCACAAGACACTTTGCATGAACAGGTTAAAGACGCATTAAATCAAGTACATGGTGGGTTTGCTTACTTATTAATGACGTCAAACTACATGATTGCGGCACTTGATCCAAATGGATTTAGACCACTATCTATTGGTCAAATGGTAAATGGTGCTTACGTCGTTGCAAGTGAAACCTGTGCTTTAGATTCTGTTGGGGCAGAATTCGTTCGCGATGTGAACCCTGGTGAAATCGTCACTATTACTGACGAAGGGCTATCAATTGACGTTTATACAACTGAAACTAAAATGTCAATTTGTTCAATGGAATATATTTATTTTGCAAGACCGGATTCGGATATTTGTGGGATTAATGTCCATTCTGCTCGTAAAAGAATGGGTCGCAAACTAGCACGAGAAACGGGTATTGATGCAGATATGGTTATTGGTGTACCAAATTCCTCATTGTCTGCAGCTAGTGGTTATGCAGAAGAAAGTGGCATTCCTTATGAAATGGGATTAGTTAAAAATCAATATATTGGCCGGACCTTTATTCAACCCACCCAAAGACTTAGAGAACAAGGGGTGCGAATGAAATTATCAGCTGTTAAAAGCGTGGTTAAGGGTAAAAAGATTATTTTAGTCGATGATTCAATTGTTCGGGGGACAACGAGTAAACACATTGTTAGATTGTTAAAAGAAGCTGGAGCTGCTGAAGTTCATTTGCGAATTGCGTCACCACCTCTTAAATACCCTTGTTTTTATGGGATTGATATTCAAAAGCAATCTGAATTAATTGCCGCAAATAAATCAATTGAAGAAATGAAGGCTATTATTGGGGCAGACTCATTAGCATTTCTAAGTGAAGCTGGATTAATTGCTTCAATTGGTTTGAATTTAGATGCCCCATATTCAGGACTATGTATGGCTTACTTTAATGGTGATTATCCAACGCCATTATATGATTACGAGGATGAGTATTTAGCAAACTTAACGACAGAAAAGTGAGGACTTCAAAATGGTAAATGCTTATCAAAAATCGGGTGTTGATGTGAATGCAGGGTATGACGTCGTTAATCGAATTAATAAACAAATGTCACTGGTAAATGAAACAAGTTCAGTTGGTGGATTTGGAGGACTCTTTGATCTCAGTCGATTAGGTATTATAGAGCCACTTATGGTTTCAGGTACTGATGGCGTTGGCACCAAATTGATGGTTGCCTTTGAAACAAATCGACATGACACAATTGGGATTGATTGTGTGGCTATGTGTGTTAATGACATTGTTGCTCAGGGTGCAACGCCTCTATACTTTTTGGACTACTTAGCGACTGGCAAAACTGAACCTCAAAAAATTGAAAGTATTATTTCTGGGGTAATTAAAGGATGTCAAACAGCACATATGAATCTTATTGGTGGTGAAACAGCTGAAATGCCAGGGATGTATCAAAAAACACATTATGATATGGCCGGATTTGCGGTTGGTGTTGTTGAAAAAAGTCAATTAATAGATGGTCATTCAATTCAAGAAAATGACATTTTAATTGGAATTTCGTCAACCGGTATTCATTCAAATGGATTCTCACTTGTTAGAAAGATATTTCTTGAAGACATGGCTTTTAATTTAGATGAAGCTTTACCAGAAATACCTAATGAATCACTTGCTGAAATATTAATGACACCAACAAAAATTTATGTAGATGATCTGATTCCTTTATTTCAAGATAATTTGATTAAAGGCGCAGCACATATTACAGGTGGTGGCTTTATTGAAAATATACCAAGAATGTTACCAGAAGGGCTAAAAGCAACAATTAATCTAGGATTATGGCCAGTACTACCAATTTTTGATGCCATCTCTAGATACGGTGAGATACCCCATTCAGAGATGTATGAAATTTTTAATATGGGTATTGGAATGGTTTTGGCTGTTGATAAAGCTAACGTTGAACAGGTGCTGACACAATTAAATAAAGAAACTGTACACGCTTATGAAATAGGCAGTATAGAAATTAAAAATACTGATCAAACGGTCGAATTGGTAGGTAAATAAAATGGTCAAAGTAGCAATTTTTGCATCAGGGACCGGTTCTAATTTTGAATTTATTGCAGATAATCAGGCATTAAAAGATGCAGGATTAGAAATTGAAGTTTTAGTTTGTGATCGACCAAAAGCGGCTGTCATTAAAAAGGCAGCACGTAGAGGAATTCCAACCTTTATTATTCAACCTAAAGACTTTGAAAATCGTAGTCATTATGAACAAGTGATTGTTAATGAATTAGCTAAGTATCAAATCGACACCATTTTATTGGCGGGTTATATGCGTGTGATTACAAGTACATTATTGAGTAAGTATCCGATGGAAATTATTAATATTCATCCCGCAATGTTACCCCTTTTTCCAGGTATTCATGGAATTGAGGATGCGTATAAGGCAGGTGTTAGTGTAACTGGTGTGACGATACACTACATTGACGAAGGTGTTGATACGGGGCCAATTATAGCGCAACAAAGTATTCCTATTTTACCAAATGAAACACTTGAACAATTGGAAAGTAAGATTCATGATGTTGAACACCAACTATATCCAAAGGTGATTCTAAATTTATTAAACAATAAAAAGGGAGATTAATAAGATGAAAAGAGCTTTGATAAGTGTATCTGATAAAACTGGTGTTGCAGACTTCGCTCAGGGATTAATCAAACGTGGATTTGAAATTATTTCAACTGGTGGTACGTTTAATATTTTAAAGGATGCCGATATCGCTGTAATTAGAATTGAAGATGTGACTCACTTTCCAGAAATGCTTGATGGACGAGTTAAAACATTACACCCAATGATTCATGGTGGGTTATTAGCAAGGCGTGACAATCCAGCTCATATGGCTAAATTAGAAGAAGAACATATTGCCTTAATCGATTTAGTTTGTGTAAACTTATATCCCTTTAAAGAAACGATTGAAAAACCTGGTATTACTGAGTCAGAAGCTATTGAGCAAATCGATATTGGTGGGCCTTCAATGTTGCGTTCTGCTGCCAAAAATTTTGAATCTGTTTATGTTGTTGTCGATAAAGCTGATTATCCGTCTGTTTTAGATAAACTCGATGATGATAAAATGGATAATCAGTTTCGTCGACAATTAGCAGCTAAAGCGTTTAGACACACGGCTGCATATGATACTTTAATATCATCTTATTTAACAAAAGAATTAGAAATTGAATTTCCTGAAAAATTGTCATTAACATATGATTTCAAACAAGGAATGCGTTATGGTGAAAATGCACATCAAAAAGCGGCTTTCTATCAATCAGCTTTACCAAATGCTTTTTCGATTGCTGCCGCTAAACAATTACATGGTAAAGAGTTATCGTATAACAATATTAAAGATGCCGACGCTGCTTTAAAAGTTGTCTCAGAATTTAAGCAACCTGCTGTCGTTGCGATGAAACATATGAATCCTTGTGGGGTTGGTACTGGAGAAACGATTAATGCTGCATGGAAAAAAGCATTTGATGCTGATAAAACGTCAATTTTCGGAGGCATTATTGCCTTAAATCGTGAAGTTGATTTAGAAACAGCAACTGAATTACATCATTTATTCCTTGAAATTATTATCGCACCAAACTTCACAGATGCTGCATATGATATTTTAGCTAAGAAGAAAAATCTTCGTGTTATGACAATTGATTTCAGTCAAAAGGACCAAGCTGATAAATATGAATATGTCTCAGTGATGGGTGGCTTACTTGTTCAAGAACGTGATCAAGTCATTGACCAAATGGAAGAATTAAAAACGGTAACTGAAAAATTACCAACAAGTGATGAAAAAGAAGCAATATTATTCGCTCAAAGAATTGTGAAGCATGTTAAGAGTAATGCGATTGTAATTGCAACTAAGGATCAAACACTTGGAATTGGTGCGGGTCAAATGAACCGTGTCGGATCGGTTAAAATTGCGTTAGAGCAAGCACTAGAACATGGGATGGTAGAACCATTTGTCTTAGCTTCAGATGCTTACTTCCCAATGGATGATAGTGTTGAATATGCTGCTGATCATGGTATTACGGCAATTATTCAACCGGGAGGGTCAATTAAAGACCAAGAGTCAATTGATATGGCTAATCGCAAAAATATTGCTATGGTATTTAGTGGCCGTCGTCATTTCAAACATTAAATTGTTAAAATGAGTCTATCTTTTTAACCTATGAAAGGATTATTTTAAATAATGAAAATTTTAGTTATTGGTTCTGGCGGACGTGAACATGCCATCGCACGTAAATTTATTGAAAGTGATACTGTCTCAGATGTTTACTGTTTACCCGGAAACCCTGGGATGAATAACAACGGGATTAAATCTGTGGGTATTGATATCACTAATTGGATTGGCATGACAACCTTTGTCCGTGAAAATGACATTGATTGGACTTTTGTTGGACCAGAAATTCCACTGATAGATGGCATAACTGATTTTTTTCGTGAAGAAAACCTAGTTATATATGGGCCTTCAAAAGCCGCTGCCCAGTTAGAGGGGTCAAAGGAATTTGCGAAACAAGTTATGGCGTCAGCCAATATCCCGACAGCTAACTATCAGACATTTACCGATTACCAGACTGCATTAGATTATATGACGCACCAATCATTCCCAATAGTTATTAAAGCAAATGGATTAGCTGGTGGTAAGGGCGTTATTATTGCTCAAGATCTATCAGAAGCAACTGATGCTTTGCGTTCATTTTTAGTCCAACAACAATTTAATACAACAGAAGTATTAATTGAAGAGTACCTTGAGGGTGAAGAATTTTCATTGATGGCATTTATTGATCGAGATAAAGTTTATCCGATGCCAATTTCTCAAGACCATAAACGGGCATTTGAGGGAGATAATGGTCCTAATACCGGCGGAATGGGCGCATATTGTCCAGTTCCACAAATTTCAGAAGATGTTGTTACGGAATCAATTGAAAAAATTGTTCAGCCAACAGCGGATGAAATGATGAAACGTGGTATTCCATTCACAGGTATTTTATATGTGGGAGTAATTTTAACTAAAGACGGTCCAAAAGTAATTGAATACAATGTTCGGTTTGGCGACCCCGAAACTGAAGTCGTATTACCAAGATTAAAAACGGATTTTGCATTAGTTATTTCAAAATTATTGCAGCATGAAAGTCCATCTTTACAATGGGAAACAGAGGGAATCACTCTAGGTGTCGTTATTGCCGCTGATGGGTATCCAGAAAATCCTGAAAAAAATATTACATTACCCAATTTAAGTGACTTTAAGTCACTTTCCAACAGAATTGATTTTGCAGGTGTAAAATTAGTTGATAAGAAATTAGTTAGTGCAGGTGGACGCATTTATATTATGCATGAATCAGGCGTAGACATGGCAGATGCACAACAGAAACTTTATCAGTTAATTGCTGATTTTGAAGCACACAAAACATTTTACAGAATGGATATTGGTTATAGGGCGAATCTAAAATAAAAAAACGTTCATGTTTACTTATAGTACAAGTAAGCATGAACGTTTTATGAGTTTATGACAGATTAATTAGTGACAATTGAAACATTTGCGGCCTGTAAACCACGGCTACCTTCTTTAATTTCAAATGTTACATTTTGACCAGTTCCAAGTACTTTAAATGCGTCAGATTGTATAGCGGTATAATGGACAAATATCTCTTTTTCATCACCATAAGCAATGAATCCATAACCTTTTTGTGCGCTAAACCATTCAACAATGCCAGATTCCATATCAAACGCCTCCCAAAATTGGTCGTAAAGTTTAAGTACTTCTACAGTATAGGTAACTTTAACCAGTAGTGCAACTAATGACAATCGCAGTTTTCTCAGTTATACTTAAAAGAACTTAATATGAAGGGATGATCAATTTGAACGATATAGAAATTGCACAAAAAAACGTGATGAAACCAATCGAAGAAGTAGCTAACGAGATTGGTTTGAAAAAAACTGATATTGAACCATATGGTAATTTTAAGGCAAAAATAAACTTACCTTTAGATTTACCTAAAAATAAAAATTCTAAGTTAATTCTCGTTACAGCAATTAGTCCCACTCCAGCTGGAGAAGGTAAATCAACCGTAACAGTTGGTTTAGGGGATGCTATGCATCGTTTGAATGAGAAAGTTATGATTGCTCTCAGAGAACCTTCTTTAGGTCCTGTTATGGGGATGAAGGGTGGCGCAACTGGTGGTGGTTATTCTCAAGTTGTCCCAATGGAAGATATTAATTTACACTTTACAGGTGATATGCATGCTTTAACAACTGCAAATAATACACTTGCTGCTTTGATTGATAATCATATTCAGCAAGGTAACGATTTAAAAATTGATCAAAGACGTATCATTTGGAAACGAGTACTTGATATTAACGATCGTGCATTACGCCATGTTGTAGTAGGCCTTGGTGGCCCAATGCAAGGGATACCTAGAGAAGATGGATTTGATATTACAGTTGCCAGTGAATTAATGGCTATTTTGTGTTTGTCAAAAGATATTAAAGATCTAAAATCAAGAATCAGTGATATTGTTGTAGCATACAATATAGATAAAAAACCAATTACAGTTGCTGATTTAGGTGTAACTGGTGCAATTAGTTTGTTATTAAAAGATGCAATTAAACCTAATTTAGTTCAGACTTTAGAGCATACACCTGCCATTATTCACGGCGGACCTTTTGCTAATATCGCACATGGCTGTAATAGTGTTCTTGCAACACAAACTGCCTTACAATTGGGCGACTATGCAATTACGGAAGCGGGATTTGGGGCTGACTTAGGTGCTGAAAAATTTCTTGATATCAAAACACCAATCTTAGGTAAGACACCTGATACAATTGTTCTTGTTGCTACAATCCGCGCTTTGAAAATGCATGGCGGAGTTGCTAAAACTGAATTGAATACTGAAAATGTTGCTGCTTTAAAAGCAGGATTTGTTAATTTAAAGAAGCATGTTGAAAGTATGCAGCGTTATGGCATTCCAGTTGTTGTTGCTATTAACAAGTTTACTGCTGATACAGATCTTGAAGTCCAAACTTTGATTGAACTTACCTCTGAAATTGGTGTTTCCGCTATACCTGCAGATGTTTGGGGACAAGGTGGTGCCGGTGCTCTTGATTTAGCAAAAAAGGTGATTGAAACAACGAATGAGATTCATGAATTTAAAGCATTGTACGAGGCTGATGATTCTGCTGAAACTAAAATTGAAAAAATTGTTAAAACGATTTATGGTGGCGCTAAAGTTGAATATGCACCTAAAGCAAAACAGCAATTACGTCAGTTTAAAGAATTGGGATGGGATAAATTACCTATTTGTATGGCAAAAACACAGTATTCATTGTCAGATAATGCTAAACTGTTAGGAGCACCTACGGAATTTACAATTCATATACGTGAATTTAATCCTAAATTAGGATCGCGTTTCTTAGTTGCACTAACTGGAAATGTCCTAACGATGCCTGGATTACCTAAAGATCCAGCTGCAAATCATATGGATATTGACGATAATGGCCTAATTTCAGGGTTATATTAATTAAGAATTAAGAGGATTTAATATGATTTTATATGCATTATTAGCAATAATTATTTTAGTTGTAGATCAAGTAGTGAAATACGTGGTTTCAGCTAATATTGCGTTGAACACGAGTCAAACAGTTATACCTAATTTTTTATCGATTGCTAATATTAGAAACGATGGTGCAGCTTGGAGTTTACTGGCTGGAAAACAATGGTTCTTTTTTATTGTTTCTGTTTTAGCATTAGGATTAATGATTTATTACTTTTATAAATATAGAACAAACATGGGCTATAAGTTCAGCATTACATTGATGATTGCTGGAACATTAGGCAACTTTATTGATCGATTGAGATTTGGTTATGTTGTTGATATGTTTCAAACAGATTTTGTTAACTTTCCAATTTTTAACGTGGCGGATACTGCGTTAACAGTTGGCGTTATCATTTTATTAATAATTGTTTTAAAGGAAGACGATAAATGACAGAATTAGTAATTCAAGATGAGACAGGACGTCTCGATAAGGTTATTGCGAAGTTAATGCCTGAAATATCTAGATCAAAAGTACAACGCTGGATTGAAAGTGGCGATATTTTAGTTAATGGTAAAACAGAAAAGACTAAATATGCCGTCCAACCAGGAGATAAAATTAATTTAGTAGAACCTGAACCAGTTGAGTTAGATTTAATACCACAAGATATCCCATTAGACATTGTTTATGAAGATGATGATGTTATTGTTGTGAATAAACCGCAAGGTATGGTTGTTCATCCATCACCGGGGCATGCAGATGGTACATTAGTTAATGCATTATTATTCCATAGTCCTTTATCAACAATTAATGGTGCCTTTAGACCAGGAATTGTTCATCGAATTGATAAGGATACTTCTGGACTTTTAATGGTTGCTAAAAATGATAAAGCACATCAATCATTAGCTGCTCAATTGAAAGCAAAAACGAATATTCGTGAATATATTGCTTTAGTACACCAACCGATTAAAGAAGAATCAGGAATTATTAAAGCACCACTCGGTCGTTCACCAAAAGATCGTATGAAGCAAGCGGTTGTTAAAGATGGACGTCCAGCAGTGACACATTTTAAAGTGGAAAAAAATTATGAAAACTACTCACTTATTAAGTGTCAGTTAGAAACAGGTCGTACACATCAAATTCGTGTTCACATGCAATATATTGGGCACCCAGTTGTAGGTGATCCCTTATATGGGTCACGTAAAACAATTAAAGGGCATGGTCAATTTTTACATGCAGCTAAGCTTGGATTTAAGCATCCAACAACGGGTAAAGAGCTTATTTTTGAAGTACCAATCCCACCTATTTTTAAAAGTACGCTGGATTATCTTGACAAAACAAACGCTATCAGGTAACATGAAAATCAATAAAGTTCCTTTAAAATAGTCCTGTGAGACTAAAAGGTAATGTGCGAATAGATTTCTTTTCTAGAAGTCTGCCTCTTAGTCTAAGTATTTTTAGATTAGGGGGCTTTTTTATTGGAAAAAAGGAGGAATACTAGATGGCAAAAGAAGTAGTAGATTCGTTAGGTATGAAACGTGCTTTAACCAGAATGACATACGAAATTATTGAAAAGAATAAAGGTATTGATAATCTGGTACTGATTGGAATCAAAACAAGAGGCATCTATTTAGCAAGACGAATTGCGGATCGCTTAAAACAACTTGAAGGTGCTGATGTTTCAGTGGGTTCACTAGATATTGCACTTTATCGTGATGACCGACATGATGCAAGTTTAGGTAATGAACCAACTGTTAATACGCAAGGTGAACAAATTGATTTTGATATTACAGGTAAGCAAGTTATATTAATTGATGATGTTTTATATACTGGACGTACAATTAGAGCTGCACTTGATGCTTTAATGGATCAAGGAAGACCTCAAACTATTAATTTAGCCGTTCTTGTTGATCGAGGCCATAGAGAATTACCAATAAGAGCTGATTATGTTGGGAAAAATATTCCTACCTCGTCAGATGAACAAGTATCAGTTTCAGTAGAAGAAATTGATGGCAAAGACTCAATTGAAATTGAAAGAATTAAATAATAAATCGTTAAGATGTTCCAGAGAGAGCAAACGATTTAGAAATCTATTAGGGAATAACGTAGGCCCAAACTAGATTTCAACTTCGAACGCATCTCTCTATAGAGGTGCGTTTTTTATATAGAAAGGAAATGAGAAAATGAAAGAAAAGTTTAGAAATGATGATGCTGTACTTGATATCCATGATAGACCATCATTTGGGCAATGGATGGGATTATCAATTCAACATTTGTTCACGATGTTTGGAGCAACAGTTTTAGTACCTATTCTAGTCGGTTTGAACCCAAGTATTGCTTTATTTAGTTCAGGTGTAGGTACTTTGGTTTATATCGGAATTACAAATGGTAAAATTCCAGCTTACCTTGGTTCAAGTTTTGCTTTTATTGCGGTTATGCAAATGTTAATGAAAACATCCGGTTATCCGGCGGTTGCTCAAGGAACGATTGCAGCTGGATTAGTTTATCTGATTGTTTCAATTATTATCGGAAAAGTTGGTTCAGGTTGGCTTGATCGTATTTTACCACCAGTTGTCGTGGGGCCAGTTGTCATGGTCATCGGATTATCTATGGCAACAACAGCAGCAAGTAACGCGATGTTAAAATCGGGTACTTATGATATTAAATATGTTTGGGTCGCAATCTTCACCCTGGCCATTACAATATTTTTCAATATGTATCTTAAAGGATTCATTAGTTTAATTCCCATTTTATTAGGAATTGTCTGTGGCTACATTATGGCCGTCTTATGTGGAATCGTTGATTTTTCTACGGTAGAAAAGGCAAATTGGCTTACATTACCTGCATTCGATGTTGCATTTATAAATTACCAACCTAAAATTTATTGGAGCGCCATTATTGGTATGGCACCAATCGCATTTGTCACAATGACTGAGCATATGGGTCATATAATGGTTTTAAATAAATTAACGAAAAGAAACTTTTTCAAGGATCCTGGACTAAATAGAACCCTTTTCGGTGATGGTGTATCATCAATTATTGCTGGATTTGTTGGAGGTCCTCCAACAACTTCGTACGGTGAAAATATTGGTGTTTTAGCCATGACTAAGGTTCATAGTATTTGGGTGATTGGTGGCGCCGCATTCTTCGCCATTGTCTTTAGTTTCGTTGGAAAAATTAGTGCTTTGATTCAAAGTATTCCAGGACCAGTTATTGGTGGTATTAGTTTTCTACTCTTTGGTGTTATTGCTTCAAGTGGGTTAAGAATCTTAATCGATAATCAAATTGATTATGATAAAAAGCATAATCTGATGATTACTGCCAGTATCCTAGTGTTAGGAATTGGTGGCATGTACTTAAAAGTAGGCGATTTACAATTAACAAGTATTGCACTTGCAACAGTAGTAGGTATTGCACTAAACCTTATTTTACCTAAAGAAGCTAAAAGCGAAAAATAATAGGAGATGATATTTTGTTAGATAAAAAGACAAATTTAGTTCAGTTACAACATTTAGTATCAATCGAGGATCTATCTACAGAAGAAGTTGAAGCATTAATTGAAAGAGCTGAAAAGTTTAAACGAAATCCGTCATTATTTAACTTAAAACATCCTATCTTTACAACAAATTTATTTTTTGAAAATAGTACCAGAACACATAGTAGCTTTGAAGTAGCTGAGCAACGTATGAAATTAAACATTGTCTCATTTAATCCAAGTATTAGTGCACTCAGTAAAGGTGAAACTTTATACGATACTGTTTTAACAATGGGTGCTATTGGGACTCAAATCGCAGTTATCCGCCATCCTGAGAATGAATATTATCAACAATTAATTGGTGATAATGATTTGGGAGTTGGTATTATCAATGGTGGAGATGGGAGTGGACAACATCCTTCACAATGTTTACTCGATATGATGACGATTAAAGAAGAGTTTGGGACATTTAAAGACTTAAAAGTTGCAATTGTAGGAGATTTAACTAATTCGAGAGTTGCTAAAAGTAATATGCAATTATTAAAAAAATTAGGTGCTTCATTATACTTTTCAGGTCCAAAGGAATGGTTTTCTGAAGAATTTGAAGCATACGGTCAGTATTTAGAAATGGACGAATTAGTTGGTGAAGTTGATGTTATGATGATGCTACGTGTCCAACATGAGCGTCATACGGATGATAGTAAATTTTCGAAAAAGAATTATCATGAAAAATTTGGATTAAGTATTGAACGCGGTAAAAAATTAAAAAAACAAACAATTATTATGCATCCGGGTCCGATTAATAGAGATGTAGAATTAGCCAGTGAATTAGTTGAATGTGAACAATCACGATTTGTAAAACAAATGACGAATGGGGTATTTGTTAGAATGGCCATTTTAGAAGCTGTCATTAACGGACGTCATTTAATGGAGGCTAATAGAGCATGAAGAAATTAATTAAAAACGGAACCGTTTTTTTGAATCATAGTTTTAGCCAACAAGATATCTTGATTGAAGACGACAAAATTAAAGCAATTGGCACTAATTTAGCTGATGAACTGTTAAATGTTGATTTAGTTATTGATGCAGAACATTTAATTGTTGTACCCGGGTTAATTGACGTTCATGTCCATTACAGGGAACCTGGATTTGAATACAAAGAGACGATTAAGACAGGAAGTCAGGCCGCTGCCCGAGGTGGTTTTACCACAGTAGGAGCCATGCCTAATTTAGATCCTGTTCCTGATACGTTAGAACATTTTGCTGAAATAAAGCGACGTAATCAAAAAGACGGACAAGTACATATTTCCCAATATGCTGCAATTACCAAAGGTAGAACTTCTGAAGAATTAGTAAATTTTGGAGAATTAAAAAAAGCCGGGGCATTCGCCTTTACAAATGATGGCTCAGGTATTCAGACAGCTGGAACAATGTATCTTGCAATGAAAGAAGCAGTAAAGGTTAATTTACCACTTGTCTCTCATGTTGAAGATAACTCATTATTATTTGGTGGCGTCATGAACGAAGGTGTTCGTGCAAAAAATCTAGGGCTACCTGGTATTATGGGGGTTGTAGAATCATCACAATTAGCCCGAGATTTAATGCTTGCACAAAAAACGGGTGTTCACTATCATATGTGTCACGTTTCTACAAAAGAAAGTGTGGAATTAATTCGACTTGCTAAGAGTCATGGAATTAATGTTTCCTGTGAAGTTTCACCACATCATTTATTATTAACGGATTCAGACATTCATATGGATAATGGTAATTTTAAAATGAACCCCCCATTACGAACTGAAGAAGATCGCCTAGCTTTGATCGAGGGATTATTAGATGGCACAATCGATATGATTGCGACAGATCATGCACCACATAGTGAAGATGAAAAACGCGGTAGCATGCTTAATGCCGCTTTTGGTATAACTGGAAGTGAAACGGCCTTTCCGTTGTTATATACAAGAATGGTTAAAACAGGGATTTTAACATTAGCCCAACTTATTGTTCTAATGAGTGAAGCGCCAGCCAAACAGTTTAATCTAAATGGTGGTACGTTTGAGCCTGGTTCAGTAGCAGATATTGCAATTTTTGATATCAAAAATGAGCAAACAATTAATGAAGCAGATTATGTCTCAAAAGGTAAAAATAGTCCTTTTACAGGGCAAAAAATTTATGGGAAAACAATGTTAACGCTAGTTAGCGGTGAAATCAAATATGATAGTCGAAAGGTTGAGTAAATCATGAAACGATTCTTAATTTTAGAAGACGGAAGTATTTTTAAAGGATTTAGTTTTGGAGCAATGGCCTCAACTACTGGCGAAGTCGTTTTTACGACTGGAATGACAGGGTACCAAGAAACGATTACAGATCAATCATTCAGTAATCAAATTATCACGTTTACTAATCCTATTATTGGTAATTATGGTGTTAATTTGGATGATTATGAATCAATAGAACCTTCATGCAAGGGCGTTATCGTTAATAATGTTGCTAGGGTTTCTAGCAATTGGCGTCAACAATTAACCTTAGATGAATTTTTAAAACAGAAGGATATTCCTGGAATATATGGCATTGATACACGCGAATTAACAAAGAAATTACGAAATGTAGGAACGATGAAAGGAAGCATTATTGATTCCGATGCTGATTTAAATCATGCCTTTGATGCAATGAGTGCAACTGTACTCAACCAAAATATCGTCCAACAAGTTTCAACGATTAAACCCTATCCTAATCCTGGAACAAAATTAAACATTGTATTAGTCGATTTTGGGTTAAAGCACAGTATTTTGCGAGAGTTATCTAAGCGTGATTGCAACGTAATTGTTTTACCGTATAATGCAACTGCAAAACAAATATCTGATTTACAACCTGATGGTGTCCTATTATCGAATGGGCCAGGGGATCCCAAAACTTTACCGGAGGTTGTTGAGATGATCAAAATGATACAACCTAAATTTCCGATTTTTGGTATTTGTTTAGGACATCAGTTACTAGCACTAGCAAACGGTGCAGATACATATAAAATGAAATTCGGACATCGTGGATTTAATCATCCGGTTAGAGAAATTGCAACTGGACGAATTGATTTCACCTCACAAAATCATGGATTTGCGGTGGATAGCGATTCTATCGATTCAGATAAACTGATAGTGACACATCGTGAAATTAATGACGAGTCTGTTGAAGGAATTAAACATAAAACTGATCCAGCATTTAGTGTCCAATTTCATCCGGATGCTGCGCCTGGTCCACATGATGCAGATTATTTATTTGATGAATTTATTGAAATGATAAACCGAGTTGGGAGAAAATAAATATGCCTAAGAGAAATGATATCCATAAAATAATGGTTCTTGGATCTGGTCCTATTATTATTGGTCAGGCCGCAGAGTTTGATTATTCTGGTACACAAGCTTGTTTATCTTTAAAAGAAGAGGGTTACGAAGTTGTTTTAGTGAATTCCAATCCAGCTACAATTATGACGGATAAAGAAGTTGCAGACGAAGTGTACATTGAACCTTTAACGGTAGAATCAGTTTCAGGTATTTTACGTAAAGAGTATCCAGATGCCATTGTACCAACTTTAGGTGGTCAAATTGGCCTTAATTTAGCTATGGAATTGTCTCAATCAGGTATATTAGATGAATTAAACATTGAATTATTAGGTACTAAATTAAAATCAATTGATCAAGCTGAAGATCGTGAACAATTTAAACAATTAATGCAAGAGTTAAATGAACCCGTTCCGGAATCACTAACTGTTGAAACCTTAGAGAGTGCGCTAGAATTTGCAGATATTGCAGGATACCCAGTTATTGTTAGACCTGCATTTACAATGGGTGGGACTGGTGGTGGTCTATGTAAAACAGCTGAAGAACTTAGTAAAACGGTTGTTAATGGATTAGAGCTATCACCAACAACACAATGCTTGATAGAAAAGAGTATTGCAGGATACAAGGAAATTGAATTTGAGGTTATGCGAGACCACGCTGATAATGCAATTGTTGTTTGTAGCATGGAAAATTTTGATCCTGTTGGTATTCATACAGGAGACTCTATTGTCTTTGCACCAACTCAAACCTTATCTGATAGAGAGTATCAGATGTTACGAGACGTATCCTTGAAATTAATTAGGGCCTTAAAAATAGAAGGTGGTTGTAATGTACAACTTGCTCTAGATCCTCATAGTTTTAAATATAATATTATAGAAGTTAATCCGCGTGTAAGTCGTTCATCAGCATTAGCTTCAAAAGCAACGGGATACCCAATTGCGAAGATAGCTGCCAAAATAGCAGTTGGATTGAATTTAGATGAGATTTTAAATCCAGTGACTAAAACAACTTTTGCTGAATTCGAACCAGCATTGGACTACGTTGTTGCTAAAATACCACGTTGGCCATTTGATAAGTTCAATCGAGCAAATCGTTCACTTGGAACGCAAATGAAGGCAACTGGTGAGGTTATGGCAATTGGTCGTAATATGGAAGAAAGCTTGTTAAAAGCAGTTCGATCTTTAGAAATTGATGAAGATTACTTGTGCTTAGATAATGCTCAAAATGCAACTGACTCCCAACTTGAAAACCAGTTGGTTAATGCAACTGACCAGAGATTGTTTTATTTAACAGAAGCAATACGTCGCGGGTACACAATTGAAGAAATTGAAAAACTAACAAAAATAAATTTAGTCTTTTTGGATAAATTAAAACACATAGTCGAAATTGAAATGTCGCTAAGTATCAATATTAAAGATATTGACGTCCTTATTGAAGCTAAAAAACATGGTTTTAGTGATAAAGTTATTGCTGATATTTGGCACGAAACTTCGGAGGATATTAGAAAGTTTAGAATAGAAAATAATATTATTCCAGTTTATAAAATGGTTGATACCTGTGCTGCGGAATTTGAATCAGCCACACCATACTTTTATAGTACGTACGAACATGAGAATGAGAGTTTAAAGAGTAAAAAACAAGCAATTATGGTTATTGGTTCTGGTCCCATTAGAATTGGTCAAGGTGTTGAATTTGATTACGCAACAGTTCATTGTGTTAGAGCTATCCGTGACGCAGGATATGAAGCAATTATCATGAATAGTAATCCAGAAACCGTTTCAACTGATTTTTCAATCGCTGATAAATTATATTTTGAACCATTAACATTGGAAGATGTTTTAAATGTGATTGATGTTGATAAACCTTTAGGTGTAATCGTTCAGTTTGGTGGACAGACAGCAATTAATCTTGCTGCGGGATTACAACAGTATGGCATTAAAATATTAGGAACGTCTGTTAACAATTTGGATCGTGCTGAGGATAGAGAGTCATTCAACCGAGCGATTAAGCATCTAGGATTAAAACAACCCATTGGTAAGACTGCAATAACACAAGAAGATGTGCTTAAGCGAGCAACAGAAATCGGTTATCCCGTTCTTGTTAGACCTAGCTATGTTTTAGGTGGACGTGCAATGGAGATTGTTCAAAATCAGGTTGAACTCGAATTATATTTGCTAAATAACGTTAAAATCGCACCACAACATCCAATCTTAATTGATAGTTATCTTGAAGGTATTGAGTGTGAAGTAGATGCAATTTGTGATGGTGTTTCTGTCTTAATTCCAGGAATTATGGAGCATATTGAACATGCTGGAATTCATTCAGGCGACTCAATGGCTGTATATCCATCACAACATCTATCAGACAAGATTAAAGCAGAAATCGTTAATGCAACTAAAAAGATTGCACTTGAACTAAAATGTGTGGGATTAATGAACCTTCAATTTATTGTGCATCAAGATGAACTTTATATTTTAGAAGTTAATCCACGTGCCAGTCGTACCGTTCCATTTTTAAGTAAAGTAACAGGTATTAAAATGACCCAGGTAGCGACTAAAATTATATTAGGTTATGATTTGCAAGAACAAGGTTACCAGGATGGTTTATACCCAGAATCTAGTTCTGTTCATGTAAAAGCGCCTGTGTTCTCATTTAGTAAATTGAATGATGTTGATCCATTTCTAGGACCAGAAATGAAATCAACCGGGGAAGTTATGGGAACGGATCAAACATTTTCTAAAGCACTCTGCAAAGCATTAGTAGCCGCTAATATTAGTTTATCAGGTAATGGTTCCGTATTAGTAAATGTTAACGACAAAAATAAAAATGCTATATTACCACTTGTTCAACGATTTGTTTTACTTGGTTACAAAGTTTTAACATTACCAAAAATGGTTGATTTCTTTTTAGATAATCAGATTAAAACGTTTACCAGTACAGAGGCATTAAGCGTTAACCGACAATTAGATGATATTAATAATTTGTTACAAACTGGAACCGTTCAATTTGTTATCGATACACTATCAGATGATCACGATAAAGCATCATATGGTTATCAAACGCGTAAAATATCAGTAATGCAACATATTCCATTGTTTACATCTTTACAAACTGTTGATGTACTTATTCAAGCGTTAGAAAGCCAGTCATTTTCAGTAGCAGCACTATAAAAATTAAGGGGAGTAGATAATGATTAATCGACCTATCATTGCTTTAGATTTTCAGAATAGAATGCAAACGACAGATTTTTTACAGTTATTTCCTCAAGATGAACAACTATTTGTTAAAGTTGGTATGGAATTGTTTTACAGTGAAGGAACTCGTTTTGTTGAAGAATTAATTGATCAGGGGCATGACATTTTTCTTGATTTAAAATGTCATGATATTCCAAATACTGTTCGGCAAACTATGACCAGTTTAAGTCGACTAGGTATTTCATTAACAACAGTCCATGCGGCTGGTGGCGTTGAAATGATGAAATATGCATTAGATGGATTAGACCAAGGTAATTCCTCAATAAAAATGCCGAAAATAATCGCAATTACACAATTAACTTCTACCAGCCAAGAACAACTAGAAACGGAACAATTGGTTGAACGACCATTAATTGAAAGTGTCGTTAATTACGCTAAGTTAACAGAATTAGCTGGATTAGCGGGTGTTGTTTGTTCAGCACAAGAAGCTAAAATAATTAAGGAAGCAACTTCCAAAAACTTTTTGGCAGTCACACCTGGAATACGATTGGAAGGGCAGGCAGTAAGTGATCAAAAAAGAGTAATGACACCAGCTGCTGCAAAAAGAAATCAAAGTAGCGCCATCGTTGTCGGACGATCAATAACGCAAGCAGTAGATCCGTTTGCTGCTTACCAAGCAATCAAAAAAATGTGGGAGGAAGCTTAAATGAATTTAGCAGAGACAGTTGCCAGTGATTTATTAGAGATTGGTGCCGTAACTTTATCGCCAAAGAAGCCGTTTATTTGGGCAAGTGGACTAAAAAGTCCAATTTATTGTGATAATCGGTTAACGATTAGTTATCCTGAAATTCGTACTAGAATCGCTAAAGGCATAGCAGGTATTATTCGTGAAAAATATCCTGATACAGAGGTAATTGCAGGAACGGCAACTGCAGGAATACCCCATGCAGCATGGATTGCTAATGAATTAAATTTACCGTTAATTTATGTTAGAACAAAGCCTAAAGATCATGGTACTGGTCAACAAATTGAAGGACGATTAATCAAAGGACAAAAAACTATTTTAATTGATGATCTCATTTCAACTGGTGGAAGTGTTATTCAAGCAGTTAATGCAGCAAAAAATGAAGGCGCTGATGTTCTAGGTGTCATCGGTATTTTTAGTTATGAACTAGCGGCAAGTACGACAAATTTTGCTGATATTAAAACACCTTTTGAGACATTAACTAATTATTCAACACTTATTAAAGTAGCTAAGGAACAAGAAAAAATTAATTCTGATGAAAAATTATTATTGGATAAATGGCGTATCAATCCAAGTAATTGGTTATAGTAAAAAAGTTTCAACTAAGAATAATTTCTTAGTTGAAACTTTTTATTTACGACGCATAGCCATAATTTTTTGTAAGTCTGGTGTAATAAAGGTTGAGTTTTGACCTTCGTAGACAACAAAACCTGGCTTTGAGCCATTGGGCTTTTTAATCCGTTTAACTTGGATATAATCTACTGGAACAGATGCTGATTGACGATATTTTGAGAAATAAGCAGCTAAGTTAGCCGCTTCTGTGACTGTTTCATCACTAGGATTAGAACTGTGAATAATTACATGGGAACCAGGAATGTTTTTAGCATGTAGCCAGATGTCAGATTTATTGGCTGTCTTCATGGTTAGTTGATCATTTTGAAGATTATTCTTACCAACAGAGATAAGGGTTCCATCTGTTGCATAATATTCATCTGGTTTACTTATTTTAATTTTAATTGCTTTTTTATTTTTATTCAATTTTTGTTCTTTTAATAAACCTTGTTGTTGTAATTCAACCTTAATATCTGGTAAGTCTTTAGGTTCAGCTAACTCGATTTCTGATTGAATTTCTTCTAAGTAAGCAATTTCTTTTTTATTTAGGAGAAGTTGCTCATTAACAAATATAACTGCATTCTTTTGTTTTTGATATTTTTTAAAATATTTTTGTGCATTTTTTGAAGGTGAAATTTGATTGGATAATTGAATGGTCATTTCTTTTTCATTATCATAGAAATTAGGTAATGAAACTTCTGTCATTCCTTGTTTAACTAAGTGAAGATAAGTAGTTAATAATTCACCTTGGACCCGTAATTGATCCGCTGTTTCAGTATTTTTTAAAGTTTTTTCTAATTTTTTTTGTTTACCACGGTTCTTTTTGAGCTCATTTTTAACAACGCGGATTAAATGGCTACCTTGTTGTTGAACGCGGTCTTTATTTGCTTTATCGAGATAGTAAGTATCCAGCATTTCGCTTAATGAATCGAATTCTTGACCAGTACCAATTTCTTTATTTGGAATGGCCGAAAAATCAAGACGTTTGCCAGATAAAATAGTTGGTGTCGGTGTATCAAATTGTGTGAAGAAAGTTGACCAGCTGACACTAGGGTCTTCAACATTAGTATGAAGTGCAGTTGCAAGATCTAAACTAGATTGACCAGCGAGACCTTGATAGCTATTTTGAAGTTCCTTCGCTAGGACTTCCTTATTTGGAAACTCGGATAAAAGTTTTTTAAATGTATCAGTTGTATCTGTAAATGGATTTAATTTATCTTGAGCTGGTGGCTGACGATAGGTTGCACCAGGTATTAGCATACGATATCGATTTTGGTCTGAACTAATATGTTTAATGGTATCCAAAACCTTATCATTAGTTGGATTAATTAGTAGACAATTACTATAACGTCCCATCATTTCTAAACTTAAAATTAGAGGTTGTTCATCACCAAGTTCATTTCTAGTTAAAAATGAAAAATTAATAATACGATCATTAGCAATCTGATCAATTGCTACAAGTTGACCGCTCTCTAAATATTTACGAAGCATCATAGTAAAATTAGTTGGTGTTTTAGGATTTGAATAGGGAATATTTGTAATTTGTGCACGAGCATAACTTGAATGTGCAGATAATAGTAAGGGTTGATTCTTTCTATTTGCACGAATTGTAATAATAACCTCATTAGGGTAGGGTTGTGATATTTTTGAGACCCGACCACCGATTAGTTTGGTTCTTAGTTCACTAATCATTGCATGAGTAAAAACGCCATCAAATGACATTTAATCAACTCACTTTCTATAAAATATGTTTAATAACTACAAGTGTAACGTTTTAAACGATAAATCGCAAAGAATCATTATTGAATAGTTTTCTTGCCATTTTTAGTCTATATATTGTATAATGCAAGGTATATCGAATTTAAGGGGTCAACAAAATGAAAACAAGTCTTGAAAACTTACTATCAATTGATAAACAGTATAAAGTGATTTTACAACGTTTAACTAAAAAAAATCAATTAACAATATCTGAGTGGCAGTTATTAAAGAAAATAAGTGCTAAATTTAACACACAGGAAAAATTGGCCGTAGAAACAGATCTAGATATCTCAACACTAAGTCGACAATTAAAACGCTTAGTTGAAAAAGAAATGCTTGATAAGCATAGTATCGGTGACGATAAACGCCAATTGATTTATACAATGACTGAAATCGGCGTTGAGTCGTCAAAAGCAGTTGATAAAGGTTTTACTGAACTTGAAGCAACTATTTTTGAAAAGTGGCCAGAAGATGAACAAAATTTATTAAGAATATTATTAAATCGCTTAGACAAAAGTCTAACGAGGACTGACGTTTAAACCGTCATAAAATGAGGTGTTTAATTAATGAAAATAGCAATTGTAACAGATAGTACTTCGTACCTATCTAAAGATCAGATTGAAGAGAACAATATTACTATAATTCCTATCCCAGTCATTATTGACAATAAAATTTATAATGAAGGCGTTGATATTACAACTGAAGGATTCTATGAAAAATTAAAGACATCTGCATCCTTTCCAAGTACCTCACAGCCTTCTGTTGGGGAAATGATTAACTTATATGATAAATTAGGTAGCGAAGGCTATGATATTATTTTAAGTATTCATTTAACAAATACAATTTCAGGATTTATTGATAATTTAAAAAATATAGCACCAACAATTGAGTCAACTCGTGTGATACCGTATGATTCTGGTATCACAGTTATGTTAATGGGATATTTAGCTTTGGAAGCTGCTAAAATGGCTAAAGAAGATGCCTCTATCGATGATATCATTGCCCGATTAGATGATTTGAAGACAACGTTAGGTGAATATTTCATTGTTGATGATTTGCAAAATCTTGTACGAGGCGGTCGTTTGTCTAATGCTTCAGCCTTTATTGGAAGTGTTCTTAAAATTAAGCCAATTTTAACATTTGATAGTGTTTCAAATAAAATTGTTGCATTTGAAAAGATTAGATCAACTAAGAAGGCAATTAAGCGTGTAGAAGATTTATTTGAAGAGCATCGTGCATCTGTTGATTATCCTTTACGTGGACTTATTATTCATGCAAATGATGAAACGTCAGCAATTAAGTGGCAGACTAAAATGAAGAAGAAATATCCTGATATGACATTTGATATCAGTTACTTTGGACCAGTCATTGGGACACATTTAGGTGAAAAAGCATTAGCATTAGCGTGGATTAAAGACTTTGATCAAGCTTAAGAGTTATTAAAACTAACAACCGGTTTAATCGGTTGTTAGTTTTTTGTTTTCAAATAATAATTAAGATGTAACTGTGACTAGATAATAGTATGTCGGAGAAAATAATTTTAAGTTAATAGATAAAGTTTAAAAGCATCAAATGAGTGGTAAATTGAGACTTATCATATTAACACTATCCAACTTTAGTTAAAACACACAATTTAATGAAAGTTTAGTAGCGCAATATCTTACTGATTTTAAACAAGTCTATTTAAATTATCATTCGTTTTGTATTTGTATCTCGCTCATTTTATTTTATGTAAATATAATTTGTTCATCATAAAATATATTTACAATTATTATTCTCCAATAAATTATATAATTAACACTAATATTTGTAGATACATATCAAGCATGACGACCATAATTTGCCAAATTATGGTATTAGCTATATAAGGATTACTTAAAATCTAAAGTATTAAATATATTAGTTATTTTGTGAATAAACACTAATTTTAAATAATATGTATCATACTGTTTGATATAAGAACATTTTGCGTTCAACTTTCATTAAAGTTGAATTGTAACTCTTTAATGTGTTATTCTCTACGTATTAAACTATCCGTTATAATGAGGTGTATTTTTGAGAAAAGAAAAATATTTAGAATTAATTGAGAATGAATTACAGTACCAACCTTGGTATGCGCAGGAATACTATCAATCTAAATCTACAATCCCCCTATCCAATGCAACGTTATATCAATATTTAACAGAGTTTAGACGTTTTTTTGATTGGTTACTGGCAGAAGGTATTGTTAACGAAAAATCAATTAAGACAATCGATATTAGTGTTTTAGAACATTTAAAAAAGGAAGATATGGAACTATATAAATCCTCCCTACTTTCTAGAAGTAAATCAAATAATGCAAATAGCAACACACAACTCTCTAGGAGCACTGTAAATCGTTCTCTAACAGCGATTTCTTCATTGTTCAGGTATCTTTCTGAAGAAACGGAAAAAGAAGATGGAGAGCCATATTTTTATCGTAATGTGATGAAAAAAATTACTGTCGTAAAAGATAACGAAACGTTTGCTACACGTGCAGCAAATATTAAAGATAAATTAATGCTTGGAACTGAAGATCGTGATTATATTAACTTTATTGATCAAAAATATGCCGATTTGTTAAAGCCTAAAGGTCTTTCCTTTTTCAAACGGGATAAAGATCGCGATATTGCTATTAACGCTTTAATGCTAGGTAGTGGTTTACGGGTTTCAGAAGTTGCAAATAGTGACCTACCTGATTTAAATTTAAAAACAAATAATATTACCGTCATTCGAAAAGGTGGCAAGAAGGATACTGTGCCAATTGCACCGTGGGTAATCCCCTATCTTGTTAAATATATTGAAGTGCGTACAATGAACTATAAAGTAGATAAAATGGAAAAAGCCCTATTTTGTTCATCATATCGTGGAATTGGAAAACGCATTGAGAGTGGTACAATTGAAAAATTGGTAGCCAAGTACTCATCTGCATTTAAAGTCCGTGTTACGCCGCATAAACTACGCCATACACTCGCTTCTAAATTGTACCTAGAGACGAAGAATGAACAACTTGTAGCAACACAATTGGGTCAGAGTTCGACAAGTGCAACTGCGTTATATACCCATATGATTGATGAAGAACAACGGAATGCTATTAATAAATTATAAAATAAAAACGATTAACTCGATATTGAGTTAATCGTTTTTATTTTATGACTTTCCTTCCCATTCAGATTTGAAATTCTCAAGGAAATCTAACATAATTTGATGTCTATTTTTAGCCATTCGTTTTCCTGGTTCAGTGTTCATTGTTTCTGTAAGTGTCAATAACTTTTCGTAGAAATGGTTAATGACCGTTTGATTCTCAATATTCCTGTATTCTTCTGGGGTCATATTTCTTCTTGGACCACGATGTGGATCATATATTTTACTGCCAACATGTCCACCGTAATAAAAAGTTCTAGCAATACCGACAGCACCAATTGCATCTAATCGATCAGCATCTTGAACAACTTTTGCTTCTTCGGGCAAGTTAATAGTATTATCGTTCAATTGGTTTTTAAAAGAAATTGATTTAATAATTATTAAAATATCATTAATTTGAAGTGAAGTTAAATCAATAGATGTTAAAAAATTTGTTAAATTAGTTACTTCTTCTTTAACATTATCGACTACTTTATCATCAATTACGTCATGTAAATAACTACTAAGAACAATTATTAAATAATTGATATTATGAATTTCTGAGGCAATCGTTTTTGAATTTGTAACGACTCGTTCAATATGAGCAAAGTCATGTCCAGAAGTATCTGACGCTAATTTATTTTGCGTATATATTTTAACTGCTTGAATTTGTTCTTCAGGTAGCATCCTAAATTCTCCTTAAAATAAAAAAGCTTAGAGATAAAGTCTAAACTTTTAAGATTTTTTATTAAGCTTCAAAAACAGCTTGTAATTGAGGAACAACTTGTTTTTTTCTTGAAACAACACCAGGTAATGACAATTTGTTATCAGAAAGTTTTGTGTTGAAGGCTTTTTCAACCATTTCTTTAGGTTCTCCAACAACTAATAGTTCTGAATCACTGTCTAGGATATTTGTAACTAATAGTAAGAATAAATCATAATTATTAGCTTTACTATCATCTTCAATCGCTGAAACTAGTGCAGCTTCACGGTTAAAAACTTCTTCTAAATCAACGGTATTAACTTGAGCAACACGTACTGTTTTACCAGCCATATCAAAAGATTTGGCATCTCCGTTAATCAATTCTGTTTCAGTTTTGCTAGATAAATTAGTTCCAGCTTTTAACATATCTAATCCGTATACATTGTAATCAGTGTTACTAATTTTAGAAAGTGCTTTAGTTGCTTCAATATCAACTGGAGTCGTTGTAGGTGATTTGAATAACAATGTATCAGAAATAATAGCTGACATCATTAATCCTGCAATATTAGCAGGAATTTCAATATTGTTTTCATTAAACATTTTCCATAGGATGGTACTTGAACAACCGACAGCCTCTGCGCGGAAATTAAGAGGCATATTGGTTGTGAAATTAGCAATACGATGATGATCGACAACGTCTGTTACAACAAGATCAGCGATATCAGAAACACTTTGTTGAGATTCATTATGATCAACTAACATAACTGATTCAACCTCATTTTTAGCTGTTTCAATAATTCTTGGTTCAGGTTCATTAAAGTAATCTAAAACAAATTTTGTTTCTTCACTTAATGTTCCTAAGGTAACGGCTTCAGTATCGAAACCTAATTTATTTTGTAGATATGAGAATGCTTTAGCAGCTACAACTGCGTCTGTATCAGGACTTTGATGTCCAAAAATTAATTGTTTAGTCATTATTATAATCTCCTTTTTATTTGTTAATTTCTTTAAGTCGAGTCATGTAATCTTTTTCTTCTAAAAATTTATCAAATGCATTTAAAAAATGTTCATTTCTAGGAATTTCATCTTTATCTTTTCTAAAGACAAATGACAAATCAAATTTTATTTCTGGATCAAAATGAGATGTCCAAAGGTCTTTGCTTTCAGGATGAGCCGTTAAAAATGAAGTTGGTAATGCTGAATAAGCATGTGTTGCACGAGCAAATTTTAAAATCTGTGTGGGTGATGTAAATCTAGCAACACTCTTTGGCAGGTTAACTAATTGATTTTGATAAATTGTTTTAATTGTTTTATCAAGATAATAATCACTTGGATAAGTGACCCAAACATTATCAATTGTTTCTTGAAGTCTAACTTTCTTTTTAGAAGATAACTTTTCATTATGATGTAAAAACAATAAATCTTCAGTAAAGATTTTCTTACTTTCGTATGGTTTCCAGTTTTTAATACTTTCATCTGGAAGATACATAATAGCTAAATCAATTTTATTATTCTCAAGTTCACTCCAAATTTCTTTACGCGTTAGTAAATGGAATGACACAATAATATCTGGATTATTTTTATAGTACTGGATAACAAAATCATCAAACACTTCGTCTTCGATTGAAGCCAAAATCCCGATAGTAATTTCTCCTTGTGTTGCACTTGTTGATTGTTGAATTTCATTCGTTGCTTTATTTAATGTTTCATAGATTTGGTGTGTTGCATCTAGCATTGTATAGCCAGCATCAGAAAGATGTAATTTTTTACCAACAGAATAAAAAAGTGGTGCACCAACTGTTCTTTCTAATTTTTTAATTTGCTGTGTTAATGCAGGTTGTGTGATTCCTAATATTTGGGCTGCTTGCGTATAATTCATTATATCTGCAAGCTGTAAAAAATATGTTAACGTTTTTGATGAAAATATATTTTCTTGCTTTGTTTTCATATTAGCGTGATCTCCTCAGTTCTAGAAATTAATAGTCATATTAGTATAATAAGCGTAATAAAAAAAAAGAGCAAACAAATTTGCCTTTTTTTAACAATTTAATTATTAATTAATCTCATTTAAATTATTAGGTATTCCTAATTGTTCTGTATCAATAACAAATGAACCATTTGAATATCTATCAGATAGCGGATATGACATTGGTTCGATAATAAATTCATTGCCACTTTCAGTAAGGGCATTTAAATTCACATCTTTAGTAATGAGTTTCATGCCAACGACTCTATGAGGTTCCTTCTTAAGCTCTCTAAGAACAAGAACGCCACGTTTCGCCCTACTTGTCGAGCTCACTTCTGATACAGCCATACGCTTAAATGAACCGCGCTGTGTTAATAATCCAATCTGACTATGTTCAGTTACTAAACAAGTAGCGGCAACATAATCATCCTTCTTAAGATTCATCGCGATTACACCAGCTGCTTTAGATCCGACAACAGGAACTTCTTCGAGAGGATACTTTAATCCATACCCATCATGTGAAGCACTAAAAATGAATAACGAGTCATCCGTTTCTTTCAAGTATGAAATCAAGATAACATCATCGTTAGCTTCCTTCAATTTCATGAATTTACTTGCATGACCTTTATAAGTTCGTCCGGGTTGTAAGTCGGAAACCAGTGTTTGTTTAATGAATCCATTTTTAGTTGCAAAAACAAATTTACCAGGGACATTCACTTTTTTGAAAGAAAATGCTTTAATTAAATATTCATCAGTATCTAATCCAATAGTTTGTGAAATATGTTCCCCAGTATCTTTCCACTTTGCCTCAGTTATTTCATGAATTGGACGGTAAATCATATTTCCCTTATTTGTAAACATAAATAGATGATCTAATGTGTTAACAGATTCATTAAATACAATTTGATCTTCGTTTTTCAAACCATTCTCATTTACTCCTGAGGCGTTAAATGACCGTAATGAGCTACGTTTGAGATAACCATCACGGCTAACTAATACTTGAACATCTTCGGGAGTTACTAAAACTGCTGTTTCAATCTTAATGTCTTCAATATGTTCTTGAATTTCAGTTAGTCGAGGTGTGGCATATTCTTTAGATACTTGTTTAAGCTCTTTTTTCACAACATCAGATAACTTACTAGGATCTGCCAATATTGCTTTGTAATCAATAATTTTTGCAGCAAGCTCTGCATTTTCTTTTTCAAGCGCAGTCACATCTGTATTAGACAAGCGGTACAGTTGTAATGAAACAATTGCTTCAGCTTGTTTTTCTGTGAAATCGAACAGATCCATTAAGCTTAATTTAGCACTCTTTTTATCTTTACTTGCACGGATTGCTTTAATTACTTTATCTAAAATTGATAAAGCTTTAATTAACCCTTCAACGATATGTTGACGAGACTCAGCCTTTTTTAAATCAAATTCAGTTCTTTTTTTCGTAACACTTAATTGATACTCTAAGTACGAAGATAAGAATTTTTTTAAGCCAACTAACTCAGGTCGTTGATGGTTAATTGCAACCATATTGAAATTATACGAAATTTGTAAATCAGTATTTTTAAATAAATAATTTAAAATACCTTGTGCATTGACGTTGCGTTTTAATTCAATTGCAATTTGTAGTCCTTCACGATCACTTTCATCTCGAACTTCAGCAATCCCATCAACTTTTTTTAATAAGCGAATTTCATCCATCTTTTTAACAAGAACAGCTTTATTCACTTCGTATGGAATTTCTGAAATAATAATTTGTGTTTTACCACCCTTTAGTTCTTGAATCTCAGTTCTAGAACGAACGACTACTTTACCACGCCCCGTTTTATAAGCACTCTGGATGCCGGATAGTCCTTGTAAAATACCACCGGTTGGAAAATCGGGGCCCTTAACGAATGACATTAATTTATCTAAAGTCGCATTTGGATGACCAATTAAATAAACAACGGCATCAACAACCTCGCTTAAATTATGAGGTGGAATTTCAGTTGCATACCCAGCTGAAATTCCCGTTGCACCATTTACTAACAAATTAGGAAATCTTGCTGGTAAAACAGTTGGTTCATACTCCGTATCATCAAAATTCAATACGAAATCAACCGTTTCTTTTTCAATATCACGTAGCATTTCAGTCGCAATTTTACTTGTACGAGCTTCTGTGTAACGCATTGCGGCAGGAGAATCACCATCCATTGACCCATTATTTCCGTGCATTTCAATTAATGGTGTTCGTAATTTCCAGTTTTGACTCATACGGACCATAGCTTCGTAAATTGAGCTATCTCCATGAGGATGAAAATTACCCATAACATTTCCGACAGATTTAGCAGATTTTCTAAACCCTTTATCATATGTGTTACCATCTTGATTCATTGCGTATAAAATACGACGTTGAACAGGTTTTAGGCCATCACGTATATCAGGTAAAGCACGTTCTTGAATAATATATTTAGAATAACGACCAAATCGTTCACCCATAACATCTTCTAAGGTCAGCTCTTGAATTTTTGATGTATCTTTTTCTATAGCCAAATTAATAATCCTCCTTCCTTAGTCAGTCGTTGTTTGATCTTCAAATAATGTTAAATCTTCTTCATTTTTTAAATCAGTAACTTGTTTACTTGATACCTTATCAAGGATACTACCGTCCTCTTCAAGTGAAAATTGAACATTTTCTTCAATCCAATTTCGACGAGGTTCTACCTTGTCGCCCATTAAGGTTGTCACTCTTTTTTCAGCAAGTGCAGGATCATCAATTCGAATTCTAACTAAAGTTCTTGTCATTGGATCCATAGTTGTTTCCCATAATTGATCTGCATTCATTTCGCCCAGACCTTTAAATCGTTGTAGGTTGTAACCACGTCCAATTTTTGTTGTTGCTTTATCAAGCTCTTCATCGGTCCAAGCATAGATACTCTCTATTTTTTTACCCGTTCCTTTTTGAATTTTATATAAAGGTGGTAAAGCAATATAGATTTTCCCAGCATCAATTAGTGGACGCATATATTTATAGAAAAATGTCAATAATAAGGTTTGGATGTGCGCACCATCAGTATCAGCATCAGTCATGATAATAATTTTATCGTAGTTACTGTCTTCGAGCTTAAATTCAGCACCAACACCTGCGCCAACTGTATAAATCATTGTATTAATTTCTTCATTTTTTAAAATATCTTGTAATTTTGCCTTTTCAGTATTCAATACCTTACCACGTAAAGGTAGAATGGCTTGGAATTTGCGTTCACGACCTTGTTTAGCTGAACCACCGGCAGAATCACCTTCGACTAAAAACAACTCATTTTTCTTAGCGTTTTTCGATTGTGCAGGTGTTAATTTCCCAGATAATAAGCGATCATTTTTCTTTTTCTTTTTCCCATTTCTTGAATCATCACGAGCCTTACGAGCTGCTTCTCGAGCCTCTCTAGCTTTAATTGATTTTCTAACAAGTTCTTGTGCAAACTCACCATTTTCCATCAAATAAAACCCAAGTTTTTCACTCAGAACGCTATCGACGATAGATCTTGCTTCGGGTGTACCTAATTTACCCTTCGTTTGTCCTTCGAATTGCAATAACTCTTCAGGTATTCGCACTGAAATGACTCCTGAAAGGCCCTCTCGAACATCACTACCTTCTAAATTACGATCTTTATCTTTTAAAAGACCTAATTTTCTGGCATATTCGTTAAATGCTTTTGTCCAAGCAGACTTCATTCCTGCTTCATGTGTACCACCATCTTTTGTCCGAACGTTATTAACAAAGGACATTAAGTTTTCTGAGTAGCCATCATTATATTGTGCTGCAACTTCTACTTCAATTTTATCTTTAATGCCATCAAAATACATCACTTCGCCAAGTGTATCTTTGTCTTCGTTTAAATAAGCAACGAATTCTTTAATACCTTCTTCAAAATGATAGATATCTTGTTTATCAGTTCTTTCATCTGTTAAAACAATTTTGACACCACGTAATAAAAAGGCAGACTCTTTTAATCTTTCAGCTAAAATATCATACTTATAAATTGTAGTTGAAAAAATACTTTCATCGGGTTTAAAAGTTACTGTTGTTCCATTTGCTCGTTTAGTTGCACCTAATTTTTTTAAAGTCCCAACTGGATGCCCACCATTTTTAAACTTTTCTTCATAACGAATACCATCACGAACGGTATCAACTGTTAATGATGAAGATAATGCGTTAACGACACTTGCGCCAACGCCATGTAGTCCACCAGACGTTTTATATCCGCCTTGGCCAAATTTTCCACCAGCATGTAAGACAGTGAAGATAACTTCAACAGTTGGTATTCCTGATGCATGCATACCAATAGGCATACCACGACCATAATCTACAACAGTAATACTGTTATCACTGTGGATTGTAACGTCGATTTGTGAACCATATCCTGACAAGGCTTCATCAACTGCGTTATCAACAATCTCGTAGACAAGATGATGTAATCCCTTGCCATCTGTCGACCCAATATACATACCAGGTCGTTTTCTAACTGCTTCTAGTCCTTCAAGAACTTGAATTGAATCATCATTGTATTTTGTTTTATTTTGATTAGTCATTCAGTTAAACGCCCCTTACTCTGTATTCCTACAGTAACGTTACTATAATAACCTATTCTTTTTTAAAATGTAAAGAGAAATCCGAATAGATGTTCTATTTTATAAAAAATTTTGGTGTCTTCTTAAAAGAATGTTAAAATACTACTTATTGGATTTACTGGCTGAAAGGAGTGAATTATCATGGGTACAATCATATTAATGTTGATTATCGCTTATATTTTAGGATCAATTCCATCAGGGGTTTGGATTGGAAAATATTTTTATCAAAAGGATATCAGAAATTTTGGTAGTGGTAATGTTGGTACAACTAATACTTATCGAGTTCTTGGACCAAAAGCAGGGACTGTTGTCTTAGTGATGGATATATCAAAAGGAATTATAGCTGCAAGCCTCCCTTATATGTTTGGGGTCGCATCAACCGTTAGTCCTTTACTAATTGGTGTAGGTGCAGTAGCTGGACATACATTCTCAATATTTACTGGATTTAAAGGTGGTAAGGCAGTTGCTACTGGTGCGGGTATTTTATTACCGTATAATCCGCTATTTTTTCTTATCGCTTGTACCATGTTTATTTCTTTAATACTTTTAACGAGTATGGTAAGTGTTGCAAGTGTCATTGGATTTATTGGTATTACGATAACAGCGATATTATTTCAAGATTGGTTATTAACTAGTATTGCAGGTATTTTGACTATATTTGTTATTTATAAACATAGAGACAACATAAAACGTATTTTAAATGGTACTGAGAGTATGGTACCTTTTGGTCTTGGATTATATTTACGAAATAAAAAAAATCGATGATTATTTCATCGATTTTTTTTTTAAAATACTGTGATTTCATACGAACCTTCGAACGATTTATTTTTTTCTAACGTATAAATATTACTTTTATCTGATAAATTACCAGTAGATTCAATATTATCAGCTACTCCCCACCATGGTTCAATACAAACAAATGGTGAATTTTCAGGATATTTCGACCAGATACCAACGTAATCTGCACCATTTAATGTCACGGAAACACCATGATCATCTTCAGGTGTTGAAAGTAAGATAGTCGTTTCTAGTTGTTTCAATTCGTAAATTAAGGCATCATTTTTGAATGTTTCGCGAGATAACTTAATAGGTTCGTTGAACTTAACTGATTTTGCATTTTCGATATCGCTAAAAGGTCCAACTAGTGGAATTTGACGTCTTTCAACATTTGGTGCCACTTCAATTTGATAATTTTCTAGATTTAAATAAGCATTTTTAAGTGGTACGTTAAATGCTGGGTGTCCTCCGATAGAAAATAACAAAGGATTTTCATCGGGGTTATAAACATCGTAAATTACTTTTATTTGATGATTAGTTAAAATGTAATGTAATCTCAATCTAAAATTAAACGGATACTTTGAGATTGTTTCTGGGGATGAACCTAATTCCAGAACAACTGATGTTTTACTTTTAGAAACCACTGTAAAAAGCATGTCACGGGCAAAGCCATGTTGACCCATTTTATATGTTTTATGATCATACGCATATTCATCATTTTTTAAACGCCCAACAAATGGAAACAATACTGGGGCATGTCTACCCCAGTATTGTTTATCTGCTTGCCAAATATATTCAATAGATGTGTCATTTCCGGTAATACTGATTAATTCAGCACCTTGTTCAGCAATTTTGACTGTGATGAAATCATTTTTAAGTTCAACTGTCATTTTAGTTCACCCTATCCTATAAAATATAACGACTAAGATCTTTATCAGCAACGATGTTACCAATTTTGTCTTCAACATAACTTTCAGTAATTGTTATGTCACCCATTTGCATATCTGGACCCTCAAATAGTAAATCTTCAAGTAATTTTTCAAGAATTGTATGCAGTCTGCGTGCACCAATATTTTCAGTATCGTGGTTAACGTTGTAAGCAATTTCAGATATTTTCTCAATTGCTTCAATTGTAAATGTCACATTAATATTATCAGTGCCAATTAAAGCAATATATTGTTTAATTAAGGCATTATGAGGTTCTGTAAGAATTTTAACAAAATCTGCTTGGCTCAAATCATCTAATTCAACTCGAATTGGGAAACGACCTTGAAGTTCAGCAATTAAATCGCTAGGTTTACTTTCATGAAAAGCACCTGATGCAATAAACAAGATATGATCAGTATTAATAACACCATATTTAGTTGAAATTTGAGAGCCTTCAACAATTGGTAAAATATCACGTTGTACGCCTTCTCTAGAAACTTCACCACTATTTTTTTGAGATTTTGAAGTAATTTTATCAATTTCATCAATAAAAATAATTCCAGTGTTTTCAGCACGTTCAATTGCAGCTTGATTGATATCTGCTACATTAACTAATTTTTTTGATTCTTCACGAATTAAAATTTTACGGGCTTCTGCTACGGTTAACGTTCTTTCTACTTGGCGTGTTGGTGTTAATGCACTTAAGGTATCTCCTAAGTCGATGCCCATTTGTCCCATCATGCCATTCATACCAGAAGGCTGTTTAGGTTCATCAACTTTAATTGTCACTTCGTTATTTTCTAATAAACCACGACTTAGTTGTTCCGATACAGATAGTCGTTCATTTCTAATGTCGTCAGTGACCTCCTCTTCATCTTTTGCATCTAATCCGGCAGGTATTTGACCTTTTTGAATTTGAGACATCATTTGCATAAGATTAACATTCTCGGCTTTTTTTTGTTTTTTAATACCTGGAACTAGAAGTTTTACAAGTCGTTTATCAGCCATACGTTCAGCTGCGCCTGAAACACGGCCATATTGAGCATCTTCTTCTAATTTAATTGACACGTCAACCAAGTCACGTACCATTGATTCAACATCACGTCCAGCGTAACCAACTTCAGTGAATTTTGTTGCTTCAACTTTAATAAATGGTGCTTCAAGCATTGTTGCCAAACGACGAGCAATTTCAGTTTTACCTACACCAGTTGGCCCAATCATCATTAAATTTTTAGGTGTAACATCTTTTTGCATTGATTCAGAAAGTTGCATCCGACGATATCTATTACGTAATGCAACAGCAATGGCCTTTTTTGCATCATTTTGACCGATAACGTATTGATCTAGTTCTGTAACAATCTGTTTTGGTGTTTTATCACTTATAGTCATAAATTTACCCGCTTTCTATAATTCTTCTGAGATGACATGATGGTTAGTAAAAATATCAATATCACCGGCAATATTAATTGATGCCTCAGCAATTTCTTTAGCTGACATATCAGTTGTATGATGCTTAAGTGCCTTTGCAGCAGACAAAGCAAAATTTCCGCCAGATCCGATTGCTAAAATGTCATCGTCAGGTTCAATTACTTCTCCACTACCAGAAACTAATAACATTTCATTACTGTTCATTACAATCAAAAGTGCTTCTAATTTTTGTAAGGATTGTTCACTACGCCAATCCTGAGCTAATTCAACTGCTGCACGTTGTAAATTACCACTAAATTCATTTAATTTTTTTTCAAATCGTTCTTCAAGATTAAATGCGTCGGCAACGCTACCAGCGAAACCAACAACTACTTGATCGTTATATATGCGACGAACTTTTCTAGCAGTCCCCTTCATAATAACTTTTTCACCCATTGTGACTTGGCCATCACCGGCCATTGCACAGTGACCATTATGCTTAACGGCACAAATTGTTGTTGCATGAAATGAAACAGTTGCCATAATAAACTCCTCCATGTTACTCATTTATTGTATAAAAAAACTTCATTGAACGCTACTACTGTAGCACAACAATGAAGTATAACTCAATTATTTTATCAGATATTTCATAAATATTTAAAGACTTGGTTTAACAATTGCTAAATGCTCTAGAGCACGATTTGCAACCGCTTGATTTTTTTCTTGTTTATCTCGAATTTTTGTGCCTAATTTAGGGATAATACCAAAGTTAGCATTCATCGGCTGAAAATGTTTACCACTGGCATGTGTTATATAATGGGCCATAGCTCCCATCACAGTTGTTTTAGGAAGTACGACTAGCTCTTCTCCTAAAACAAGATGTGCGGCATTGATCCCTGCTAATAATCCACTTGCAGCACTTTCTACATAGCCTTCAACACCTGTCATTTGACCAGCAAAAAATAAATCATTTCTAAATTTAGACTGATATGTTGGTTCCAGTGTATCAGGAGAACGCATAAATGTATTACGATGCATAACACCATAACGAACAAATTCAACATTTTCTAAACCTGGAATTAGTGAGAAAACATTCTTTTGTTCGCCCCATTTAAGATGCGTTTGGAAACCAACAATATTGTATAAGTCACCGACTGCATTGTCTTGACGCAATTGGACAACGGCAAAAGGTGTTCTACCAGTCTTAGGGTCTTCTAATCCAACTGGTTTTAAAGGGCCAAATAACATTGTTTTAGCGCCTCTTCTAGCCATTTCTTCAATTGGCATACAACCTTCGAAAAATTTTTCATCTTCAAAATCATGCATTTCAGCAGTTTCGGCCCCTATTAGTGCCTTATAAAAGGTTATAAATTCCTCTTTAGTCATTGGACAATTAAGGTATGCAGCATCACCTTTATCATATCGTGATTTTAAGTAGATTTTATCCATATTTAATGATGATTTTTCTAAAATTGGTGCAGCTGCATCATAAAAATAAAGTCCCTCACTACCATTTAATTGTTTAATTGATTCTGCTAAACCTGATGATGTTAAAGGACCTGTCGCAACAATTGTTGGACCTTTTGGTAGTTCAGTTAACTCTTCATTGATAACCGTAATATTTTCATGATTTTTAACTAAATCAGTTATCTCACCAGAAAATTTATCACGGTCAACGGCTAGCGCACCGCCAGCCGGAATTGCATTATGGTCAGCTGACTTCATAATAACTGAATCTAACTGTCTCATCTCTTCCTTCAAAAGACCAACGGCATTCGTAATTTGATTAGCTCTTAAAGAATTCGTACAAACTAGTTCAGCAAAATTCTCAGTATGATGCGCTGGTGTCATTTTGATAGGGCGCATCTCGTATAAATTAACATGAACTCCTCGCTTGGCAATCTGCCATGCAGCTTCACTACCGGCAAGACCAGCACCGATTACATTAACGCTAGTATTTTCCATTATATAATCCCCCTGCTAGTTAGATTCAATTATTTTTGAACCGCTTCTTCATAGTCACAATTACTACATTTGACTTGTTTTCCACCTTTTACTTTTTTCTCAATTAAATAATGTTGACATTTTGGACATTCGCGACCAATAGGTTTATCCCATGATACGAATTCACAATCTGGGTATCTTGAGCAACCATAGAATAAACGATTTCGTTTAGATTTACGTTCAATTACTTCCCCTTGCTGACACAATGGACAAGTTACACCAATTTCTTTAACGATTGCTTTTGTATTACGACAATCTGGAAAACGCGTACATGCAAAAAATTTACCATATCGGCCCATCTTAATAACCATCGGTGACCCACAAATTTCACAATTAAATCCAGCTGGTTCATCTTTAATTTGAACTTTCTCAATTGTTTCTTGGGCATGTTCAACATTTTTTGAAAATGGTTTATAAAAATCATCAACAACTTTAACCCAATTTTCGTCTCCGACTTCAATGTTATCAAGACCTTTTTCTAATTCAGCAGTAAATTTAACATTCACAATATCACTAAAATAAGCTTCAATCATATCATCTACAATTTCACCCAGTTCAGTTGGTTCAAAACGCTTAGCAATTAATTTCACATAATATCGACGTTGAATAGTATCCAAGGTTGGTGCATACGTTGATGGACGTCCAACACCATTTTCTTCAAGTGTTTTAATTAAATTTGCTTCAGTGAATCTAGCAGGTGGCTGAGTAAAATGTTGGTTAGGCTGATTTTTAGCTAACTTAACATGATCGCCAACTTTTAAATCCGGTAAAATATTATCAGTCTTTTTGTTATCCTCATAAATTTTTGTATAACCTGCAAACTTAGTCTTTGACCCAGAAGTATGATAAGTAACGCCATTTTGTTCAATAGATACAGACATTGTATCCATTACAGCTGGTGTCATTTGACTGGCAACAAATCGCGACCAAATTAATTTATATAACTTCATTTGATCATTACTTAAATAATCCTTCATTGAAGCAGGTGTACGTAAAACAGAGGAAGGTCTAATTGCTTCATGTGCGTCCTGTGCACCTTCTTGTAATTTACCTTTGCGTGGCTTAATAGCTGCATAATCTTCACCATACTTTTCGTGTAAAAATTGAGCAGTTTCATGTTTGGCAGTCGTAGATACACGAGTCGAGTCGGTACGCATGTAAGTGATTAAACCAACAGTACCCTGTTTTCCGAGATGAATTCCTTCATATAATTGTTGTGCAACCATCATCGTTTTTCTTGTACGAAAGTTTAATTTTCTATTAGCATCTTGTTGCATTGTACTTGTAGTAAATGGTAAAGCTGGAAATCTTTTACGTTCTTTTTTTGTGACAGCGGTGATATCAAAATCTTGTTTTGTATCAATTAATGCCATTACTTTTTTAACATCTTCATTATCATGAAGTGCTTTTTTCTTTCCCTTAATACCATAAAAAGCTGCATCAAATTTCTCTTTACCTTTTTTAAATTCAGAATCAATAGTCCAGTATTCCTCTGGTATAAATGCACGAATTTCTTTTTCTCTATCAATAATTAAATTCAAAGCAATAGACTGAACTCGACCAGCACTTAAGCCTTTTTTTATTTTAGCCCATAATAAAGGACTAATTGAATAACCAACTAATCTATCTAAAATACGGCGAGCTTGTTGTGCATCAACTAAATTCATATCAATTGATCTAGGATCATTAAAAGCATTTTTAACTGCATCTTTTGTAATTTCATTAAAAACAACACGATTTTTGTCCGTGATATCTAAATCTAAAATATGAGATAAATGCCATGCAATTGCCTCGCCTTCACGATCAGGATCGGCTGCTAGATAAACATTTTTAGCTTTTTTAGCTTCTTTTTTTAAACTTTTAATAACATCGCCTTTACCACGAATTGAAATGTAATGAGGATCATAGTTGTTTTCAACGTCAACTCCCATTTTACTTCGTGGTAAATCTCTAATATGTCCAAGACTAGCGACAACATGGTAGTTGCTGCCTAGGTATTTTTCAATTGTTTTAGCCTTAGAAGGTGATTCAACAATAACTAGATTTTTTTTTGCCGGCGTTCTCTTTTTCTTTTTGGTTACTGGCATAATTGAACTCCTTCGTAGTATTTATATTGTAAGCAATAACATTTTTAAAATCGTTAGTAATCTTAAAGCATATTAGAGAGACTTGTCAAGCGTAACTAGTTTTCATAGAACTCTGCAAGTATCTGTTCACCGTTAATAATCGGCATTGCACCGGCTATTATTAGTTCATTACACCCAAGTGAAAGAGGACTAATAATTGATCCGGGTACAGCTAGTACTGTGCGATTTTCTTGCAATGCTAAATTGGCAGTTATAAGACTACCACTATGGTGTTTAGCCTCTGTAACTAATAAGCATTCACAAAGGCCTGCAATAATTCGATTTCTTTCAGGGAAATGATTACGTTGTGGTCCTGTATTCAGTCCGTACTCAGATAATAAAAGTCCCTTTTTGCTAATTTCAATTTGTAAATCTTCATTAATTTTTGGATAATAAATATTTAAACCTGTCCCAATAACAGCAATTGTATCTGCTCCGTTAGCTATTGTAAATTGGTGTGCCAAGGTATCAACGCCGGCTGCTAATCCGCTTAAAATTACCTTATCATTTTGGATACTATTTGGTAATAATAATCGTATTACTTCTATTGAGTAGTCAGTTCTTTGCCGAGCACCAACAACAGCAAGTGATTGTCGATTTAATAATTGCGTATTTCCTCGCATAAAAAGAACAATTGGTGGTCGATAGCATTCTTTTAGTCGATACGGATAGTCCTCATCAATAATAGTCACAATTGTTGAATGTAACTTATTGGTAATAACCTCATTTTTCAATGAAATACTAGTGTAAGCTTTACTGAAACTAGCTATTTTTTTACTATTTAAATTTAAAATGGATTTAATTACATCTAGAGTTAAATCAGTACAACTTGGATTCTGTTGTAACCAATCAAAAATTTTATTTTCGCCAATATACGTTATTTCAGAACATAGTCTAAGTTTAATTAAAGTGTCTCTTATTGTCATTGTTTCTCCTTATTAGTCATTAATACTAATAAGGTACGCAATTTATTTCATTATTTTTTTAGAATAGATTTAATTGGTTCAAATGTTCGACGATGAATTGGAGTGACTCCTAATTTGCTAAGTCCTGCTAAATGTTTTTTAGTTCCATATCCATCATTATGATTGAAATCGTATCCTGGATATAATTCATTGTAAAAGTTCATGAGATGATCTCGGTAAACCTTAGCAACGATACTAGCAGCAGCAATACTAGCACTTTTAGAATCGCCTTTAATGAAACTTTCCTGCGGAATATCGCTATCAATCGTCATAGCATCAATCAATAATTGTTGTGGTTTCACGTCCAATGAATTAACAGCTTCTAACATAGCAATTCTTGATGCTTGATATATATTAACTTCATCAATTGTTTGATTATTTATCACAGATATACCAACTGAAACAGCTGTAGCTAATATTTCAACGTATAATGCTTCACGCATAGATGCAGATAATTTTTTCGAATCATTCACGTCAATTAGATTGAAATTATGAGGTAAAATAACTGCTGCACTAACAACTGGACCAGCTAACGGTCCTCTTCCAACCTCATCAATACCAGCGATGTAAGGAATACCATTCTGCCATAGGTCTCTTTCTATTACTAACCTACGATTAAATAATTCTTGGTGTTCAACTAGTTTTTTTTGTCTATTATTATATTGGATTAAAAGCTTAATAACTCCTTTGCGAGAGTCTTTAGCTATTTCTTGCATAAAATTATCCGATGGATTATTCAATAAATGTTCTTTTACTTGAGAAATTGTAAATTTGGTCACAACTATTCGCCACCCAATTGAGGGATTTCTAAGGTATAACGACCAAGTTTACCTTGTCTAATATCAAATATAATTCTCTCACTCGCACGATCATAATCTTCTTTGAAACCCATTTTTTTTGTTAAATCTAATAATAAATCAACATTACTTAACTGCATTTGTTCATCCGTTAATTTATATTTCTCTTGTAATGCCTTTGGATTTGTTTGTTTAAAATGTTCTAACCCGTATAATGCAATGTCATCTTTTGCATATAAAGAGTCTTTTATTGCTCCTGTTAAAGCAAGACGTTTACCGATTTCTTGATCTTCAAATTTGGGCCATAAAATACCTGGTGTATCTAAAAGAGACATTGATTTTCCGGCTTTTAACCATTGCTGTGCTTTTGTCACCCCAGGTCTATTTCCAGTTATGGCGACATTTTTACTTAACAAATGATTTAGTAACGTCGATTTTCCAACATTCGGAATTCCGATACACATTACCTTAACTCGTTGTTGGAGGATACCTTTACTTTCTCGTAACGCTATTTTATCTTTTAAAACAACGTTAATTTTTTTCTCGATAGCGTTAAGTTGTCCGTGTTGACTATCTACTGCAACTGCCGGAATTCCTTTGTTTTCATAGTACTGTAGCCAACGTGCAGTAACGTTCGGATCGGCCATATCTTTTTTTGTTAAAACCATAATATGAGGTTTTGTTGCAAGTAATTGCTCAAGTTGCGGATTTCTAGATGATTCAGGCAATCTTGCATCAACTAATTCAAGTACGATATCTACTAAGTTTAATTTTTCCTTTACTAATCTTAAGGCTTTTGCCATATGTCCTGGGAACCATTGGATTACTGTCATTTAAATTCTCCTTGTTAAGCCAAGTAAACTTTTAATTAACTTGCTTAATTCTTTATATTTAACTCTCTTAATCAGAATACCTTAATTTGTGCACAAAAAGAAGAGAGTTCCGCTATTTAGTTTCGCCCTCTTCAGTCTTTTATTAATTTGTTAACGATTTAATTGCCGCATCATAGGCAGGATCATTTTTTGAAATTTTTTTCTGAACTAATGTTTCAATTTTTAAAGCAGTATCTTTGTTAACTTCGCCCGTTTGAGTTAAAGTATTTTCTTTTTGTAACATTTTTACTGCATTAACCGTTGATGTACCAAAGTAACCATTATTTTTGTCTTTATAATAATTAAGTGCGCTTAAGTAAACTTGAATCGTTTTAACTTGAGGTGTAACGTCTTCATATTTATATGTTTTATCAGTATTAATTAGTGGTGAATAAGCATACGCAGGATAATCAGCTGAAATAGTAGGCTTAATCCCTTTTTTATTAATCCAAGAACCATCAGGTGTTAGCCATTTAGCAATGGTAACTTTTAATTCTGTTTTATCTGTAAAGGTATTGATTGTTTGGACGGTACCTTTTCCATAAGATGTTGACCCAATTAATTTATCATTACCAGATTGGTTAAGTGCGGCTGCTAAAATTTCAGAAGCACTTGCACTATCTTTATTAATGACAACAGCTGTTTTTTCTGTGACTTTAAATCCTGAGTCATATTTTTTACCAGCCTTATATACTTCAGGAGAACCCGTTTTGCCTTGTACCTGCATAATTGTTTGACCATCTTTTAAGAACATTGATCCAATCGCTAATGCTTGATCCATAAGGCCACCTGGATTATCACGAACATCAATGACAAACGATGTAGCGCCATCTTTTCTAAGTGACTTCACTGCAGATTTGACTTCGTTAGATGTATCCTCAGAAAATGTACTAATTTGAATATATCCTACTTTTTTATTCTTTTTCGAAATACTACTATAGACTGTTTTAACAGGAATATCATCTCGTTTTATTGAAACATTAAATGTTGATGAATCACGTTTAATAGTTAGTTTCACTATTGTTCCTTTTTTACCTCTAATTTTTGAAACAGCTTTTTCTAAACTGAGACCATAAATAGATTTACCATCTATTTTTTGGATAATATCATCTGTCTTCAAACCAGCCTTTTTAGCTGGTGTTCCTTTAATAGCTGAAACAATCTGAATATTTTTCTTGCTAATTTTGACTTCAGCACCGATTCCAACAAATTTACTAGAAATAGTTGAATTTAAATTAGTCGCATCTTCTTTACCTAAATAGGCCGTAAATTTATCTCCAGTAGAGTCGACCATACCATTGATAGCCCCATCGACTAATTTTTTCTTACTGATATTTTTATAATAAGAATTATTTAGTGCCGAATAAACAGACTCAATTTTGGCTAAATCTGAACTAGTCGTTTGTAATGACCCAACTAATGTATTAATTTGACTAATTGCAAAAAAATACATTGCAGCAGCTCCGACTATAAAAGATAAACAAATTGACCCTATTAAGGTCCAAAAATGACGACCAAATCTAAAACGTTTTTCTTTTTTATCTTTTTCCATAATTTAATTCCCCACTAATTCATTTTGTCTAAATATCGGGCCCAAGCGTCATCAAAAATTGTCATTGAAGGTAAATATCCTGCATTTAATTCAAGATAATTAGAAAGAAAGTCATACTTATCTGACAATTTAGGAAAACTTTGATCATAAAATGCATTATTTGCAAATTGGGACACCTCATCCGTACCGTGATCATTGCGTTCGGTCATTAAAAATTGATAAAATGTTTGTCTCATAAATTGATACCTCATTTAATTTAAAGGGATAGAAACATCGAATTTAAAAACATTCGTTTTTAAATCAATTTTGGTTGCACTAGCTTGTATACCATTCTCAATATCTAGTTTTTTTAAGTTAAGCATAATTGTTTGTTCTTTGCTATTAATCGTAATCCAATTTGGTAAATCATATGCATTTTTTACATAATCCATTATAAACTTTTTAGGAACTGGTAATGAACCTACAGCAACAGATTTTGCTTTTAACAAGATATTACCATCATCTGTTACAACTGGATCTGAATATAATGTGAATGAAATATTTTGTCCTAAAATTTTTGTTGTGCCCATTAATATAGCAGATTTATCTACTAAAAACCGATATTTAATTGATTGACCTTTTTGAATTGATTTTAAATAATAATTAATGGTTCCGTTAAGTTGTTCCTTGTTCATTTCCACGCTTAGTTCTGTTCTTTTTGTTGCTTTTGAAGTGGTTTGAGTTGTTAGTGTCTTTTGATCTTGGGATTGGTTCATAATACTAACGGAAAAATAAAGTAGTACGCCAATCAATAAAGAAAATAATATGATAAACGCAACTTTCCATGCGTTAAAAGTGGTTGATGTTTTTTCTGTTCTTTTCGGCATAATTCTCCTCATTATTTAAATAAATGATGTTCTTCCATTGATTTGAACAACAAATCAGTCATTTTTTTATAACCTTTTTTATTTGGATGAAAATGATCAGTTATAGAAATATAGTTATTTTTTTCATCTTTTTCTTGCAAGACACTTTCAAGATTAAAACTAGATAAATCAGATAAGTCTGAGCTACCCAAAGTCTTGGCTAATTTACTTGTTTTACCATAATATTGTCCTTCAGAAAGCTGTTTTTCAACACTAACAAAATAACTATTTTTATCATTTTTAACAACCTTGTTGGTTACGTTATTCCATGATTTAACAATCGTTTTCATACTACTCATTTCGGGGAAATAAACGTAAAATGGGTTATACACTCCTATAACGTAGATAGGCGCGCTATTATTATATTTTCTAATCTCTTTAAATAAATCATTTAAATTTTTTGTATAAGTCATTTTTTCAGTATCAATAGCTTTATTTAACTTATCAGTATCATTAGATAAAATGTTTTTTTGTATAACCTGTAATAGGTCATTCCCACCAACTGTTAATGTAATAACAGTGGCTTTTTTTAACGTTTTTTGCATTTTGGGTTGTTTCTTTAATCTGCTATAAATTTGATCACTTCGATCTCCTGATAAGCCAAAGTTAGAGGCAGTTACTTTCATATTTTTATCAGTATTTATTTTTTCTGTAATTAATGAAACGAATCCACCTTTATTCGTTTCATCTCCGACACCCTGCGTTAAAGAATCACCAAGGGATACTAGCTTAAGAGCTGTTTTTTTATGGGGCACTGTTATTAAAGAATGATTCGAAAAATGGCCGGTTGCAAACCACAGCCCACTAAATATAAGACCACTTAGTACTAAAATACTTAAAATAGTAATGGAAAAGCTTTTAAAAAATTTCAAAAAATCATTCCTTTATTTAATTAAAAAAACCGGACAAAAACAGCTGTTTTTGGACCAGTTTAAAAATAATTATTTAATATATTAGTCTTTATCTGTGTAGAACATCACTGCAAAAGCCCCTGGACCACCATGCGTCGCAATAATAGGTGCTGTCTGTCGAACTAGAATATCAACTTTTGGGACTGCTGTTTGTAATAAATCGCGAACTTCAAATGCCTTTTTTTCATTTCCAGCATGAGAAATACCTACTGCTTTAACATTAGGTGTACTTTTTAATTCTTCAACTAAATCTGCAATAAATCTGTTAACCGTCTTCATACCACGGCCTTTATTTTTAATTTTTAATTCGCCATCAATCATTTCCAAAATAATCTTCATATTTAAAACACTTGAAAGAACACCAGTTAATCTTGATATACGTCCACCTTTGACCAGATTATCCAGAGTCATAACGGCCATATTTAGAGTTGAATTCTTACGGATTTCAGAAATTTTTGTTAAAATATCATCCATTGATGCACCTGAATTTGCTAACTTAGCAGCTGCTAAGACTTGAAAAGCCATACCTCGATCAGTAGAACGAGTATCAACAACGGTTACATCGGATTGACTCATTTCTGCAGCTTGCTCTGCAGTATGAACTGTACCACTAATTTGGTCAGTCATGTTAAGTGAGAGAACTTGGCTACCATCTGCCCCAAGACTGTCAAACATTTCTACAAAAGTACCAATTGGTGGCTGACTTGTTTTAGGTAACGTTTTTGACGTTTCCATTTTAGTCTCAAATTCGTCATTTGTAATTGATTCACCTTCAACGTAAATAGTATCATCAATCATAACGCTTAGAGGTATAATGCTAATGTCATTTTCTTTTATTTCATTATCTGTTAATCCAACAGATGAATCCGTTATTATTTTAATTTTTTTCATGTTTCTTCATCCACACTTTCTTAACAAAAGTTTTTAATCATGATACAATAATGTCACTATAAACTTTTCTATTTATAATGTCTAGTATATCAGAATTACTGGTCTATTTCACATAGAAATTGATGACTGAGGTGTTTTTTTGGAACATAATTACAGTAGAAGGTATCTCATCTTAAATGAGGTATTAAACGCGGTAACTCATGGTATTGGTCTTGGGTTAAGTATAGCGGGATTGATTTTTTTACTTATTAAAGGTGCTCATAATGGTAGTGCATTAGAAATTACCTCGTATGCTATATATGGTTCATCTTTGGTACTGCTGTACTTAACTTCTACCCTATTTCATAGTTTAATATTTACACGAGCAAGAACTGTTTTTCAAATCTTCGATCATAGTAGTATCTATATTCTGATAGCAGGTACTTATACGCCTTATTGTCTTCTCTCTGTTGGTGGGGCATTAGGTTGGACACTATTCGGAATCATCTGGATGATGACCGTTTTAGGAATTATTTATAAATCAATTTGGTTGGGTCATTTTAAAACAATTTCAACCATCATTTATCTAATTATGGGCTGGCTTTGTTTGAGCGCAATGATGCCACTTTATAATAGCCTCGGTACAATTGGGTTCTGGCTACTTGTTTCTGGTGGCATTGCGTTCACAATCGGCGCTGGAATTTATAGTATAAACGGTGTTAAGTACTTACATGTCGTTTGGCATTTATTTGTGATGTTAGGTACAGGATTAATGTTTTTTTCTATTTTATTATATACTTAAAGTTAAAAAGCGAAGACACATCCGTATTGGATATGTCTTCGCTTTTTAATTATTTTTTATCATAAATTCTAAATTCATGATCATATACATTTTTTTTGTCAATCATTCCCGGAATCGTTTCAATTAATTTCCAATGAGTATAATCAATAGGAATCATCATCACATCACCATCAAACGTAGCGTTAATTTTTGTTTGATACAATCTATTAACTTTTACATACATTTCAGAAAATAATGTTGCGCCACCAATAACAAAAATATCTTCAGAATATGTTTCTAATAAATCATTCAACTCTGGTATTGAATGAACAATCTTTAGAGTATCTGTTTCAACTAAATCGTTTTTACTTGAAAGAACAATATTAATTCGATTTGGTAATAGTCCCGGAAAACTTTCAAATGTATTTCTGCCCATAACAACGACCTTATTAAGCGTTGTTTTCTTAAAAAATTTTAAATCATTTGGTAAGTACCAAGGTAGCTTACCCTTATATCCAATATGATGTTCACTGTCTTCAGCCCAAATAAAATTAATCATTATTGACTCTCCTTAAGTAAATATTAAACTGCAACAGGCGCTTTAATAGGTGGTGCAGGATTATAGTCTTCTATTTTAATATCCGTCATATCGTATTCAAAAATACTATTTTTATCAGGATTTAACCATAATTTTGGCATGGGTTGCACTTCACGAGAAAGTTGTTCCTTCACTTGTTCTATATGATTATTGTAAATATGGGCATCGCCTAATGTGTGAATGAATTCACCAACTTCAAGTCCAACCTCTTTAGCAATTAGATGAGTTAATAACGCATAACTTGCAATATTAAATGGTACACCTAAAAAGACATCGCCACTTCTTTGATATAATTGACAACTTAATTTACCATCAGCCACATAAAATTGAAATAACGTATGGCAAGGTGGTAATGCCACATTTGGTACATCTTCTGGGTTCCAAGCGGACACAATTAATCTTCTAGAATCAGGTGTTTTTTTGATTGCTTCAATAACATCTTTAATTTGGTCAATCGTATCACCTTGTCTAGTTTTCCAATTACGCCACTGACTACCATAAACGTCACCTAATTCACCAAACTTTTTTGCAAATTCATCGTCTTCAATAATTTTATCGCAAAAAAGGTTTTTCTGTACTTCATATTCTTTTTTAAAATCAGTCTCTAAAAGTGATCGATGTCCAAAATCAGTCATATCTGGACCCATATACTGAGAACTTTCAATGTAATTTTTAAAAGCCCATTCGTCCCAAATATGATTCTTATGTTTCAATAAATATTGGATATTAGTATCACCTTTTAAGAACCACAGTAACTCACTCTTAATTAAACCAAATGGTACTTTTTTAGTTGTTAGTAGTGGGAATCCTTGACTTAAGTCAAACCTCATTTGATAGCCAAAAAGACTTTTAGTTCCCGTTTTTGTACGATCAGATTTATCATTTCCGTTCATTAAAATATCACGTTCAAGTTGCAAATATGTTTCTTCCATACGAAAATTACCCCTTTTCTGCATATTTACCTAAATAGTCCCAACGATTCATCTTTTCTTCAATTTCATCATCTAAATTATCAATTGACACTTGTAGTTCACTTAATGCTACAAAATCATTGCCATTGATATTCGACATATCACTTTCAGCTTTTTCTTTCTTAGCTTCTAAATTATCAATTGTCTGTTCAATTGTTTCAAATTCTTTTTGTTCAGCATAAGTTAATTTAACTTTTAATTTATCGTCAGAAATGGTGTCGTGTTCGATAATTTTTTCTTTTTTTGATATTGATACGGCATCATCCAGTGATTCTTTAGCAAGGTACGATGTAAATAATCCAGTATAACGATTAATTTTAGCATCGCCTTCAAAAATAAGTAATTGATCTGCAACTTTATCTAAAAAATATCTATCATGTGAGACAGTTATAACTGCGCCATTAAAAGATTCTAAATAGTCTTCAAGTACTGTTAATGTTCCAATATCTAAATCATTTGTAGGTTCATCTAGTAATAAGACATTTGGTTGTTGCATAAGTAATTTCAAGAGATAGAGTCTTCTTTTTTCACCACCGGATAGCTGTCTAATTAATGTCCCATGCATCGATCTTGGAAAAAGAAACTGCTCTAAAAGTTGTGTTGTACTTATTCGTTCGCCATGTTTATTTTCGATATTTTCACCAATTTCATTTAGATAGTTAATCATTCGTTTATCGCCAGGTATGGGTTCAGTTTGTTGCTGGTAATAACCTAATTTAACCGTTTCGCCCATTAGTAATTCGCCAGAGTTAAGTGGTAATTTTCCAGCAATTGCATTTAGTAAACTAGATTTACCAGCACCATTTTTACCGGTAATCCCGATTCTATCGCTCGCCTGAATCAACTCACTAAAATGATCAATAATTTTATGATTTTCTAAGACTAAACTAGCTTCTTTTAGCTCAATAACCTTTTTACCAAGCCGCTGTTGGCCTAGTCCAATTGAAACATCTTGATCAATTTGTAATGAATTCATATTTTCTTTTAAATCGTTAAAACGGTTAATTCGTGCTTGTTGTTTTGTTGATCTAGCTTTTGCTCCAGTACGCATCCAAGCTAGTTCCTTTTTATATAGCTGTTGTTCTTTATGCTCAGCGGTAACTTCCTGGGCAACTCTTTCAGCCTTTTGAGCAACGAAATCTTGATAGTTACCTTCATACGAGTGTAATTTACCAAATGATAGTTCTAAAATCTGGTTGGCAATTTGATCTAAAAAATACCGATCATGAGTAACAACAATTAAAGCTCCTTTGTACGTTTTAAGGTAACTTTCTAGCCATTCAATAGAACTAAAGTCCAAATGGTTTGTTGGTTCATCAAGAATTAATAAGTCAGGAGCTTGTATGAGTACTTGAGCCAAGCCAACTCTTTTTTTCTGTCCACCAGATAAGGTTGAGACTTTTTGTGTTAAATCCGTTATTTGTAATTGCGTTAGAATTGTTTTAACGTCATTATCGGCATTCCATGCATCTTCACGATTCATACGATCTTCCGCATCTGAGTAACGTTGCTGTAATTTTTCATCTTCAGGATGTTCACTATAGGCTGTTAAAACAGCTTCATAATGACGAATTGTTTCAAAAATAGGTGAAGCTCCTTCAAAAGCGGCTTCCATAATTGTCATATCATCATTTAATTCTGGTATTTGTTTTAAATAACTCATACGATAGTTATTTGGTTTAATTAAATCTCCTGAATCAGCTGGGTCAAGGTCTGTTAATGCATTTAATAACGTTGTTTTCCCTGAACCGTTAGTTCCAATCAATCCGATTCTATCTTTTTCATTAACAATAAAATTTAAATCATCAAATAATGTTTTTTCGCCGTATGTTTTCTTTAAATGTTCTACCCTCAGTGTTTGCATGTAATCACTCTCTTATCTAATTGATTCTCTTTTATAATTTGTATTACTAAGCATGTTTTGTAAAAAAAGAGATTAAATGATATTTAATCTCTTTTTTTACGCTAATTTTAACATTAGTTGCTTAGCCACTTTTAATAATTGAGTTGATTCGTTTGGGACTTCTTCTAGTAAAATACGATTTTCCAATATGGATAAAATTTGGCCTAATTTTTCACCTGGTTGAATACCAACATCTTTTATTAACTGTCGTCCATTAATTGCCATGTCTTTTTTAGACTTAATTGGAAGTGCAGTATAAGCAACTGTCAGCATTTCTGCATCTAAATTACTATTAAATATTGCTGCAACTTCATTTGCAATTAATAATAATTCTAATCCAGTTTCATACATCAGTTCTCGATTAACGGAATCATGAATAATACCGTTAAGTGCTTTGATAACTATTTGAACGTGTGTAATTAACTCATTTGAACTTTTCCATGAGATTAGAAAATGATTAATATTAGTTTCTGTTATCTTTAGAACATGAATAATTAACGACCAAGCAGCTACTTCTGATGTAAGTTTAATTGATTGCATTTTTGACATATCAGTTAGTTCCGATAAATAATTATTAAATTCGGGACAATATTTTACTAAATCTGATTCAACAAAATGTCGAAGTCCAATTTGAGGATTTTTTCCCAACAGTAATTTAATAAATTCAATATGAATCCGTTCAATAGCAATCTTTTTCAATAGTGGTGCATGTTTATTTAATGCTTTCTTCGTTTCCATTTCGATTGTGAAATCTAATTGGCTTGCAAATCTAATTGCCCTCATCATTCGTAAAGCATCTTCATTAAAACGTTCATCAGCAGTGCCAACAGCTCTAATGATGTGATTTTCTAAATCTTGTAGTCCGTTGAACAAATCAATAATCCGTCCATCATGTGTCATTGCTAAGGCATTGATTGTAAAATCACGACGTTTTAAATCTTCTTCTAAAGAGCGTACAAATTCAACATGATCTGGACGTCTAAAATCTTGATAAGTTGATTCTGTTCGAAATGTGGTGATTTCATAACCTTCTCCATGATCTAAAACCATAACAGTCCCATGTTGAATACCTGTATCTACCGTCTTATTAAAAATTTCCTTAATTTCCTCAGGGTATGCACTAGTGGCAATATCAATATCATGGATTGGTAATCCTAAGATAGTATCCCTAACACTTCCTCCGACAAAATATGCTTCAAAACCAGCATTTTCAATGGCTTTAATCACTGGTTCAGCATTAATGAAATCATCCGCAAGATTGGAAACTATCATAATATATTTTCCAATCCAACTAGTAATTCTTTATATTGTCCAATTTTTTCAGTAGCTAATGCAACACCAGACATGAATGAAATACGGTCAAATGAGTCCTGACGAATAGTTAATGCTTCACCCTCGCCACCAAATAAGACTTGTTCATGAGCAACATAGCCTGGTAAACGGACACTATGAATTCTCATGCCTTCAAAGGCTGCACCTCTCGCACCTGGTAATGTTTCTCTTTCATCAGGGTTGCCTTGAATTTTAGGTTTACGAACTTCAGCAATTAATTTTGCGGTATTTAAGGCTGTACCACTTGGAGCATCCAATTTATTATCATGATGCATTTCAATAATTTCAACGTCAGGTAAATACTTAGCAGCTTGTTGCGCAAATTGCATTAATAAAACAGCTGAAATACCAAAATTAGGAGCAATCAATCCACCTAATTTTTCTGTTTTACATAATTGTTTAAGTTCAGCTATATTATTTTCCGATAAACCCGTAGTCCCAATAACTGGTGACATATGTTTCGAAATAGCAAATTTAGTATTTTCGAAAACAACACTTGGGACAGTAAAATCAATCCAAACATCGGAAACTACGTTTATTTCATCTAGCTTATTGAATATTGGGACATTCTCTGTCTTATAGTCAGTAATTTCATTTATATTTTTTTCTGTAGCTGTAGTACTATAGACTCCAACTAATTCAAATAATGGATTTTCTAAGATCATATTTGTTGTAGTGGCACCCATTCGTCCTTTAAATCCAGCAACCAAAACTTTAATCATAGTAATCCTCCTCATCTTTAATTAATACAATCTAGTTTAACAGATTTATACTAGATTTAAAATGATAGTCAGCAGACATTCATCGATAATATGGTATGATATTTATATTGAATTTATTTCAGGGGGTAGAACTAATCTTAAAAAATGAACGAATTAAAATAATCGATTTAGTAATGATTGCGTTAGGTTGTTGTTTTTATGCATTTGGATTAGCAACCGTTAATATAACAAACCATCTTGCTGAAGGTGGTATAACCGGAGTTACTTTAATTTTACGTTATTGGTTTCATATTGATCCTGCGTATTCAACAATTGCAATTAATGTTCCATTAATCCTTATTGGTTACCGTTTTTTAGGTAAACGATCATTAGTCTATACTATATATGGAACAATAATGTTATCTCTTTTCTTATGGATTTGGCAACGTGTTCCGATTCAAATTAATGTAAATGATGATTTGTTTTTAGCAGGTATCCTTGCTGGTGCTTTTGGTGGCCTTGGGTCAGGCTTAGTATATCGTTTTGGTGGTACTACTGGTGGAACTGATGTAGTGGCTCGAATTTTTGAAAAAACACGTGGTATTCAAATGGGTAAGACAATTCTTGCCCTTGATATTGCTGTTTTGGTCATATCACTTAGCTACTTAGATTTAAGGCATATGATGTATACCCTACTAAGCTCATATGTTTTCTCAAAAATTGTTAACTTCACTCTTGAAGGTAGTTATTCTGGACTTGGCATCTTAATAATTAGTGACCAATATCAAATTATAACTAATGAAATTTGGGATAAATTAGGCAGAGGTGTTAGTTACATCAATGGTGAGGGATCTTATTCTCGCCAAAATAAAAAAATGATTTATGTTGTTATCAACCGTAATGAACTTCATCAGTTGAAGGAAATATTACAAAACCAGGATTCAAATGCTTTTGTTTCAATTAGTAGTGTTAATGAAGTACTGGGACAAGGGTTTAGTTTTAATCGACAAAAAAAGAATAAAATCACTAATATCACTAATATCTTTAATAAATGATTGGTCTTGCGCACTGCGATTTTTGCAGTGCGCTTTATTAGTGTGATATAGTTAAAGTAACTTATTGTTTATTACTAAAGGAGGCAATTAAATGAATTATCCCTATCAAAAAGCTTTTAATTTATCATTAGAATCCAACTCTTTGTCCCCATCAACAATTTTAGAATATAACTACGATATTCATGATTTTTTTAACTATCTTCTAAATTTTAATGATGCATTCTCTAATTCAATAATGGTTGAAACTATCTTAGAATCAGACGTTCGTCAATATTTAACTATGCTTCAAGATAAAAGAAATATTAAAAATTCAACATATACTAAGGTTTTATCGCATCTGAATGGTTATTTTAAATATTTATTTACCCATCAGATAAATACTCATATTCCAACATTAATGTTAAAAGGGAAAAAAAATATCGCAAATTCTGTTATAACCTTCAATTGGTTAATAGACTTCGACTCTTATCTTTTAAATTCAGAAATTAGCTACTATTCTCGACTTGTTTTATTAATGACACGGCATTTCTTTAAAATTTCAGAAATCTTACAACCTGGTTTTTTCGTTAGCTTTAAACAATTAACATTTACGGAAACAGAGGAATTATTTTTGAAGCAATTCAATACCTATATTAAACAACTACAAATTTTACAAAACTCCAACGATTGCTTTTTAAAACTGCGTAAAAATGTTGAAGCACCTTTATTATCTTTACCTGGTCTACATAAATTTTTAAAGAAAGATTTACAATTTATTGCGCCAAATGTTTCACCACGTCTGCTGTACCAGTCAGCTATTTGTTTTTCTATTCTCACTAACAATACGATGACAGATTCAGAAATTATGATGACGTTAAGAATTGATCCAAATTCACTTTTATACTACCGTCATTTAATTATTGAACAAAAATTAATCATATAAACCTTAAAAGAGCAACAAAAAGGAGCTAGAAAAATTCTAGCTCCTTTTTGTTGCCCAAATATTTTTAAATTATGCTACTTTTCGCCATAACTTTATCTAACCAATAGTCTTAATAATTCGTGCTGGATTACCTGCGATTAAAACATTATCAGGTACATCTTTTGTTACCACACTACCAGCACCAACGACGACATTATTTCCAATCGTGACACCAGGTAAAACAATCACTGATCCACCAAACCAACAATCATCACCAATTGTAATTGGTGCATCATATTGCCATCCTTCACGACGTAAATTTTTGTCCATAGAATGATGATTAGGTGTATATAACTGACAATTAGGCCCAATGAAACAGTGTTCTCCAATTGTTATTTGTCCTGCACTTAAAATCTGTAAATTAGAATTAATAAATGTGCCTGACCCTATTTTTAACATTTCCGGCCATTCTATAGTTGAAATTGGAAAATATATTTCAGCAGATTTTTCCATATTAGGTAAAAATTCTTTAAGCATTTTATCTGCATCATTCGTATCATGAGCCGCCAATTTATTTATTTTATAAATAGTTTGTGCACTTGTTTTAACAGTTTTTTGAGCCCATTCTTCTTTAGAATATTGGTACCAATCGCCATCTATAATTTTCTCAGTAATACTTTTTTTACTCAATCGTTCAATTTCTTTTTCGTTTAAATCTTTCATGTCCCTACCCCCGATATATAATTTTAGATAATTAATCGCCATTTAAACAACATTACCTATCTAAAATTATATCCTTAATAGCAATTAAAAAGCAAAAAATAATAATATCATTTATAAATATACCATCATAAATTCTATAATCTCTTTTCAAAAATTAAATTTTGGTCATTTTGTTCTATAAAGTGATAATTATTAGTCTTAGCTACTTTCAAACTTTTTATATTATTCAAATCTAGTATTATTTTTAATTTTTTTAACTTATATTCCTTTATAGCTAGTTTCTCAAGTTCTGTTAAGGCCTTTGACATTATTCCGCGTCCTACATACGACTTGTCTAACCAATAACCAACCTCAGCAGTTCCCATATGTAAATCTATTCCATGTAAATCAATCATGCCAACGATATTCTTATTAATTTTTATAGCGAAAATTAATTTAGTTTCATCCTTAAAAGAGTCTCTTAAAAAAATTATTTCATCATTAATCGATTTCATAGCATTAACCCATGGAAGCCACTCACTTAATTCAAGACGATTACGACTAATTAAATTAAATATTTCAGTACTATCTTCTAATTTTGGTATCACTATCTGATTTGTAATCATTTTACTTCCCCTTCTTTAAGCAAATCTTACAAATTGCTAACAAAAAACGCTTATACCAAAAGAATGATATAAACGTTTTATTTTAATAATTTATATCATTTTGAATATCAATAATTTCTTGATCATCAGGTACTAAAGCTAAGTAATGTTTAATTGCGTCCTTTAACTCCTCTTGTCGTCCGTTCTCTCTAAAAATAAATATAACAGATCTTAAAAAGTCAACTTGATTAGTAAAATAAGGGTATGCTTCTAAATAATTTTCTTCAGCTTTATCATAATCTTCAAGTCTTTCATATGAAATAGCTAAATTCCAAAATATTTGAGGATCTACATCTCCGTCGCTCTTGATATCTTCTAGTAATTTAATATCTTCATCATCACGTTCTTGCTTAACTAATAAATTACTTAATTGTAATAATATGCCAGTATTATCTGGATTAATATCAATTGCTTTATTTAAATACTTTTCAGCTTGCTTCTCATCGTCCAATTTTAAGGCAACAGTCGCTGCCTGTTCATACAATGTATCATTTACCTCGTCAACCGCTAACCCTTCTTGATAGACAAGTAAAGCATCATTCAATCTATTCTCATCTGAAAGTGCTTGACCAAGAATTGGATATAAGGATGTATACGAAGGATCTTCTTCCTTCAAATCATAAAGAATATCAATTGCTTTTTGTTGATCATTTAATTGTAGATAGGTTAAACCCATCTGTAACTTAGTATCAGAGTCCATATTTTCTAAATGAATTTGTTCTAAATATGCCATTGCTTTTTCAAACTGCCCACTGTTTGCGTAACTAACACCTAATCTTTGTACTAAGTTAACCTGTGACAGTTCAGTCTGTCCTGATTTAATTAATTCAAGATAAAATCCGATTGCCTGACTAAATTGTTTTGTATTAAAATATAGTTCGCCTAAAGCAAATTGGATAACTTCTTCTTCAGGAGCCAACTTATATGCAGTTAATAATTTATTTTCACTAACTTCAAACATACCTTGTGTCTGATATAAATCGGCAGCAACCATAAGAGACTGAAGATAAGCTTCTGAATCTTCTTCAATTTCTGACAAATAGTTAAGTGCTTCATCAGATTTTCCTTCACTAATTGCAATATCTGCCAGGAATGTTTTTAAAGTATCTTCTTCTGGATATTTTTCTAATAATCTTTCATAAGTACGTTTAGATTGAGCTAAAAAACCTAAGCTATATAACTCTTCTGCTAAACTAAATAATGTTGCATCATTGTCTTTTCTTAATGCTCTGGCAAATTCTTTCATTGCCTCATCAATTTGTCCTTCGTCCAAGTAGTCTAGCATAATTTCTGAATGCGTCATTAAATAACTTCCCTTCATTATTAAATTAATATGGTTTAGTTTAATCTATCATACACACAATAGCTAGTAATCTCGTACATAACTATTGTCTATAAAATAAATTATAGATTGAAAAAGCTAGTACAAAATGAATTGTACTAGCTTTTTCTAAGTATTATTTAACAGAATCCTTTAAAGCTTTACCTGGTTTAAATGCAGGTACTTTACTTGCAGGGATTTGAATTTCTTCACCAGTTTGTGGGTTACGACCTTTACGAGCAGCGCGTTCACGTACTTCAAAGTTACCGAAACCGATTAATTGAACTTTTTCACCTGTAGCTAATGTGCTTTGGATTGAACCAAATACAGCATCAACTGCGACAGTAGCATCTTTTTTTGTCAATCCTGTTTCTTTTGCAACATTTTCGATTAATTGTGCTTTGTTTGCCATAATGTTTCACCTCCCCTAAAATGTGTCCGAATATTTAAAAATATTCAGCCATTATTATTTAAAATAAATAATAATAATAGAACCAGAGATTACTCTACTAATTCTTTATTTAAGATACCATACAAAACGTATTACATCAAGGTATTTAACTACTTTAGCAGAAAAAAAGATGGCATGGTAGCGTTTTATCAATTTGAATTATTTTCTTCTTCTTTCAATAACATGAATTGGTGTTCCTTCAAAATCAAACGATGTTCTAATTTGATTTTCTAAGAAACGTTCATATGAAAAATGCATCAAATCAGTATCATTAACAAATACAACGAATGTAGGTGGTTGTATTGCTACTTGTGTTGCATAGTAAATTCTTAAACGTTTTCCATTATCAGTTGGCGTTGGATTATGGGCTACTGCATCCATAATGACATCATTTAATACTGAAGATGTAATACGACGACTATGATTTTCATTTACGCGTTTAATTAATTCGGGTATCTTAGATAATCGTTGCTGTGTAATTGCAGACACAAAAATAATAGGAGCATAACTAAGATATGCAAATTCTTGACGTATATTAGCCTCAAAATCAGATAATGAATGATTATCTTTTTCAAGAGTATCCCATTTATTTACGACGATAATGATACCACGTCCTGCTTCATGGGCATACCCTGCAACTCTCTTATCTTGTTCCCGAATACCTTCTTCAGCATTTAACACAACTAAAACAACATCTGAACGATCAATAGCACGCATGGCACGTAGTACAGAATACTTTTCAGTATTTTCATATACTTTTCCGCGTTTTCTAATACCAGCTGTATCAATCATTGAGAACATATCGCCCTCTTCAGTATCAAAAGCTGTATCAATTGCATCACGTGTAGTCCCTTCAATAGGTGAAACAATAACACGATTTTCACCCAGGATTGCATTCACCAATGAAGACTTACCCACGTTAGGACGACCAATCAAACTAAACTTAATTCGACTGTCATCTTCATCAGGAATATTTTCAGGGAATTTCTTTGTAATCTCATCCAATAAGTCACCAACCCCAAGGCCATGACTACCAGAAACTGGAAATGGTTCTCCAAATCCTAATGAATAGAAATCAAAAATATCTTGTCTAGACTCGGGATTATCAACTTTATTAACCGCTAAAATAACTGGCTTATCAGAACGATATAAAATTTTAGCCACTTTCTCATCAGCATCCGTTACGCCTTCTTTTACACTTACAAGAAAAACAATAACATCAGCTTCATCGATTGCGATTTGTGCTTGTTCAGTGATTTGCGTCAAAAAGGGTTCATCACCGATATCGATACCACCAGTATCAATCAAGCTAAATTTTTGCGCTAACCACTCACTATGAGCATAAATACGATCTCGTGTAACACCAGGAGTATCCTCAACAATTGAAATTCTTTCCCCGGCTATTCTATTAAAAACTGTGGACTTTCCAACATTAGGACGTCCAACAATTGCTACAACAGGATTTGCCATAGATAGTACCTCACTCTCTAAATATCTTTTGTAATAAATAATAAAAACGACTGAACTACAGTTCAGTCGTTACTTAAAAATAATATTTTAATTATTTGTTAGTATCTGCATCTTCTAATGCTTTACCTAAAATATCACCAAGTGTGAAACCAGTACTTTCTTCTGGCATACCACTCATTGTTGATTTAGGAGCTTTAGCTTTTGGTGCAGCTTTTTTAACTGTTTTTTTCTTTTCAGGTTTTTCTTCTGTTGCTGGTTTTTCTTCGAGAGCTTTAATTGATAAAGCTAAACGATGTTCTGCTGGATGTACTTCAAGTACTTTAACTTGAACAGCTTGGCCAGTTTTTAAAACTTCGCCTGGTGTAGCAATATGTGTGTAAGAAATTTGTGAAATATGAACTAATCCTTCAATTCCAGGCATAACTTCAACAAATGCACCAAATGTCGTTAAACGTTTAACAGTACCATCTAAGACGTCATCTACATGGATATCATTTTCAACATTATCCCATGGTTGAGGTAATGTTTGTTTGATTGATAATGAAATACGATTCTTATCTAAATCGATTGCCAATACTTTAACTTTAACTTCTTCACCAACTGATAAGACATCTTCTGCCTTAGAAATACGGTTGTAAGAAATTTCTGAAATATGAACAAGTCCATCAATACCACCAAGATCAACAAATGCACCGAAGTTAGTTAAACGGGCAACTGTTCCTGTTACAACTTCACCAACTGTTAAAGTTTTAAGAGTTTCTACTTTTTGAGCATCTCTTTGAGCTTTAACAATTGCTTTATGTGATAAGATTAATCTATTTTCAGTTGGGTCAATTTCAATAATTTTGAAATCTAATGTTTGATGGTTATATTTTGATAAATCTTCAACAAAACGATCATCAATCATTGAAGCGGGTACGAATCCACGCACACCAGCATCAGCAACTAATCCACCTTTAACAACTTGTGTTACTGTAGCTTCGATTGTAGCATCATCATCAGCTAATTTTTGTAAGTCATTCCAAACTTCACGTTCAGCAATTCTTCTTTGTGATAGTAAGTAACTACCACCTTCTTTATCGCCACCGATACTTGAAATAACAACTAAATCCATAACGTCACCAATTTTGACAACGTCTTCTGTTTCTTCACCAGCTTTAAGTGCTAGTTCTTTAGCTGGTACAACACCTTCAACACCGGCGCCTTCAATACCAACAATGACTTGTTTAGCATCATCGATAGCTAAAACTTCACCTTTTATAACAGAACCAACCTTAACTTCACTTACACTATTTAATGCTTCTAGTAAATCATTATTTTCTTCAATATTACTCATGGACAATGTCCTCCTTAGCGAATAAACTCTATTTATTATTTTAGCTGAAATGAAGAGTAATTACTAGTGCTAATACTCATTTTTCACATTTTATTTTATTATTTGTTAATTATATCCATAATTTTCTGTACGACCCCATCAATATTCATTGAAGTCGTATCTACAAGTATAGCATCTTTTGCCTGAATAAGCGGAGAAATTTCACGTGTAGAATCTTTTCGATCTCGTTCGGCAATTTCAAACTCTAAAACATCAAGTGTTGTATTAATACCCTTAATTTGATTTTCCTTAAATCGGCGAAGAGCACGTTCTTTAACACTCGCAACTAAGAATATTTTAACTTCAGCATTTGGTAATACTGTCGTTCCGATATCACGACCATCCATAACAATTGATCCATCTTCGGCAATTTCTTGTTGTCTTTTAACTAATTCCTTGCGTACACCTTCTTGAGCAGCAACCGTTGAAACATTATTAGTTACCTCAGGTTGCCTAATTGCTTGTGTTATGTCTATATTGTTTATATAGACTAATTGTTCTGGATTTGCTGGTTTAAAAGAAATTATTGTATCTTTTAATAGACTAACTAACTTATCATCATTATCCAGCGCAACATTCTTTGCCATTGCTTCAAAAGTAATTGCTCGATACATTGCCCCAGTGTCGCAATAAACATAATTTAATTTTTTAGCAACTAATTTAGCGACAGTGCTTTTTCCTGCGGATGCCGGTCCGTCAATTGCAATTTGGATATTATTTTTCATCAAGTAATTCCTCCATAAAAATGGGATTGATTAGATATCAATCCCATATGTATATTATTTAACTCTTATTTTTTGTCCTGCACTAATAGAAGTAGTCAACCCTGGATTCATTTGTAGAAGTTGTTCTGTAGTTAACCCATTGTTTGCTGCAACACGATATATGCCTTGTCCTGCTTCGACAGTTACATATGACTTTGAAGATGCACTTGATGAACTATCAGAGCTGGTTGATTCACTAGACGCTGAGCTAGAGCTTGAATTAGTGCTAGAACTAGCTTTCTCTTTTGATTCAGAGCTAGCTTTTTCTTTTGATGCTTTTTCTTTCGATTCAGAACTAGCTTTTTCTTTTGATTCAGAGCTTTTCTTAGCACTTGAGCTAGAACTATCAGAATCATCAGTTTTGGTAACTATTTTTTTACTTACTGAACTCTCGCTTGTGGTTCTATCTTCTGGTTGGTATACTTTGTTACTTTCAACAATATAAAAAGCAATCGTTCCAATAATAATAGCTACAAAAACAACTAATAACCCCGTAGTTAATAATGAACTATTTTTACTTTTACGTCTATTCGCTGATCGAGAATAATTTCCATTATCGTCTCTATCGTCTTCGAATGATTTTTCCCAAGGCTTTTTTTCTGAATTATCTTTTTTATCACTCATTTTTCAATCCTCCTAAAAACAATTATCATTATTTTACCATAATAATCCAAATTATTCTCAAGATAATTTAAACAATCTTGAAATAATATTATCTGTTGATTGAATTAACTGCTTGTCATCATTTTTGATTATCTTTTTTTCTAATCCAATCTTTTGAAGTACATCCACATTAAATAACGCTGAGCAACAGAATTCATCATGTTCTATTAATTTCGATTCTCCAAAATGGTTTAAAATTTGTTGCTTTCGACAATTACTTGAATTAACAAACATTATCATATTTTGTAATCCAGTTTCTTTTTCAATTTTCCTTTGTCTAAAAAGGAACTGCACCTCTTCAACTGAGCTTTGTTTCTCATAGTAATAATCTAACAGTTTACCTTTTTCTTCTCCAAGACCAACTAATTCCTTATGTTTTTTAAAATACATCCTAATAAAATCATCATCTGGAATGGTTAAATCAATTAAGTTTCTTTGTAGAAACACATCATTTTCTTGAGAAAAAACAATTGCGATACTCTGCTGGCCATCTCGTCCAGATCGGCCAAATTCTTGTACGTAGCTTTCAAAATCAGCGGGCATATGATAATGGATAACGTATCTAATATCTTTCTTATTAATACCCATACCAAAAGCGCTTGTTGCACATATAACATCTATTTGATTTTCCATAAATTGTCTTTGTACCGTATACCTTGCCATATCATTCAAGTCAGCATGGTACGGTTCAGACCTTAATCCAGTGTTATTATTTATTAAATCTGAGACCTCATTTGCCTTTTTCTTGCTCGAGAAATAAACGATTCCAACACCCTTGATTTTATTCAATAAATTTAATAATTGCTTATTTTTATCAGATTCATCATGCACTTTTAAGACACTTAAAAAAATATTACTTCTATTAACCGATTTAATGATTTTATGAAAATCTCGACCTTCTGTTTTTAATTGTGTCATAATATCATTCTGAATATTTAGTGCAGCTGTGGCTGTCAACGCCAAAACGCAAGGTGTACCAAGTTTCACAATTGCATTATTCAAATCCAAATAATCAGGCCTAAAATCTGGTCCCCAAGTGGAGATACAATGTGCCTCATCTACAACAAATAGTGATACATCTATTTGTTTAAGGGCATTTATCACTTCAAATTGACTTAGCATTTCAGGAGATAAATAAACAAATTTATAAGATTGTATATTTTTTAACACATATTTTTTTTCAGAATAACTCAATATTGATGTTAATCCAATAGCTGTCCCATTACCACGAAAATTAAATTGACTAACTTGATCTTGAATTAAAGATAACAACGGTGAAACGATAACTGTCGTACCATTCATAAGATAGCCAGCTAACTGATAACACAATGATTTCCCAGTCCCTGTAGGTAGTACTGATAACGTGTCTTGACCAGATAAGATAGTTTCTATGGTTTCTTCTTGGCCTATCATAAATGAATCGAATCCAAAGTATTCCATCAATTTTTCTTTTAAATTAATTTTGGACATCTATTTTACTCCTATAAATTTGATACAAACGATAATCGAAAAAATTTATATCAGGTTTCTTATTTTGTATTATTTTAAAAGGTACTTGATCAATATCTCTCCCCATAATTTCAGATAAATCATTAACTATTTTTTTTGTTAAAAAAGTATCAAATGGAAATTTTTCACTAATCATTGCTAATTCAAGTAAATGTTCAAAAATTGTACTAGTCTTCAATCCTCTACTTTTAGCCACATCATTAACAGATAGGCCCATAGTAATTAATCTCATCGTTTCCTTTGCACTTTCAGAAATAATTCCTGTTTTTAGAATTGACTGAACTAATTCTTTGAACACACTTTGTTTTTGCTCCTCAATCCAACTAGCAAAAAAATTTATTGTATCTCTGTATATTAATTGAATCTCCATTTCTGATAGATTCAACTCATTTGCTAACTGTTTATTGGTCAATCCATTAAGATTATGACCAATTAATTTGTTCATAAATATTAAACTAGAATTTGTATCAATTTTTTGCACGAACAATCGTAATTCTAAATTAACTTGTTTTGTTAGTATTGTTTTGTCATTATTAGAAATCCATTTTTTGATATTAAATTTAGTTAATTCGGATGTTACGACAGGATAATAATGACGATTAACAAAGCTAAGTTCAGATACAACTTGTATAGCTAAAATACAAGTTTCTGACCATTCATTAAATTTATATTGATTTATTAATTTAGGGTGCTTAATTTGATATAAATCGCTTTTCGCTTTTTTTTGTCGAATTAAACCATTTTGCGTTAACCGAACTTGCCCATTAGATTCAGTGAGTAATTTATTTTGTTTCAACTTAGAAAGTATTTTTTGATATATTTCATTTGTAAATTGAGGATCAATACTAAAATAATCTAGCAAATCATAACGCATTCCCCAATATATATTGGAAACAGTATTCCGACCTGTAATAATGCTAAATATTACATTAGGTCGCCGATATTCGACATTAAACATTTGTAAGAGATAATCTTCAACCATAAAATACCATCCTTATAAAATAAAATGAGGAAGAATCACTTAAGAATTCTCCCTCATTAATTATACTATAGTTGTTTATATTTTTTATTATTTAACTGAACCCAACCATACATTCTCTGATATAAAAGACTAAATAACCCAACGACCAGAATTCCTTTTATAATATTAAAAGGAACAATACCAACAATAACGTACTTGGATACTGACATTCCGATATTCATACCGATAACATTCAAGTACACTGGTAGAATTACAAAATAATTTGCAATAGATAATACAGCAGTTAGTACAAAGGTACTCACTAAAACTGCCAAAATACTCTTTCCAAGTGTTGGCTTAAGGTTTCCTTTACCTTTGAGAAGATAATATGCTGGAAATGATACCGCCATTGATGCTAAGAAATTACTTCCAACACCTATCAAGCTGGCAATATCTGTTCCAGTTGAAACTAGATACAGCAATGAACGAACGACGGCAACCATCACACCGCTCATTGGTCCCAAAATAAAAAATCCAATTAAAATTGGTAAATCACTAAAATCAATTTTTAAATACGGAAAAATTACTGGGAAAGATAAAAACATTAATACGTATGAGATTGCAGCTAAGAACGCTGTAATCACAACTTTATAAACTGGTGACCGATTCATACTAGAAAACCTCCTGGAAGGCCATCTTCAATGAAGAACCTTTCAAGTAAATAAAAATGAACGCCATTAATCACTAAAGATTAACAGAGTTCATTTGAAATTACTTACTCAAATAAGCCCTATCTTCTTTATCCAGACTTTAACTGTCGGTACTGGAATTACACCAGTCCAGCCACATATACAATGTGGGTCGCGGACTATAACCGCCGGTCGGGAATTACACCCTGCCCCTGAAGACGAACCAAATATTTTATTACGCTACAAAATATAACATAGGATAAAATAAGTTACAATTATTTACGCTCGGCGATACTTTTCAATGCATGAACTTCTTCTTCAGATAACTCACGGTATTGACTCGAAGTTAATCCATATAAATCTAAGAATCCATAAGTTTCACGTTTTAATTTTTCCACTGGATGTCCGACCTCTGCCAACATATTTTTAACTTGATGATTTCGGCCTTCATGAATTGTTAATGAAACAATTGCTTTTTGCTTATTTTTATCTGCTGAAATAATTTTTGAATGAGCAGGAGCCGTTTTCTTACCATCAATTACAATTCCTTGACGTAACGTTTTTAAATCATCATTAGATGGAATACCATTCACTTTAGCGACGTAAGTTTTGTCAATCTTATACTTTGGATGAGTCATTTTGTTGGCTAACTCACCATCATTTGTCATTAATAATAATCCAGAAGTATCATAATCTAATCGACCGACTGGATAAATTCTTTCCCTTACACCTGGAAAATAATCCGTAACAACCTTACGATCTTTATTATCCTTAACAGCCGAAATAACTCCTCTTGGTTTGTAGAATAAATAATAGACTAATGGTTCTTCATTTAAACGAATACCATCAACTTCAATTTTATCTTCACTTGTGACCTTAATACCCAACTCACTTGCAACCTTACCATTCACCTTAACATGACCTTCTGAAATCATTTTTTCGGATTGTCTTCGTGACGCAACACCTGATTGCGCCATAACTTTTTGTAATCTTTCTGCCTCTGCCATATTATTCCTCATTTTCTTGTAATTTTTCGTTAAAATTATTTAAAAAAAGTTTACCTATTTCTCCATCAAAATCTTGATTTTCACTAATCACTGGAAGTTCTTTTAGTTCAGTTAATCCAAAATAATTTAAAAATTGCGTCGTTGTTACATATATAATAGGTCTTCCTGGTACATCAAGACGTCCATTTTCACGAATTAGATCTAAAGCAATCAATTTTTGCAGTGATCCTGAACTTTGAACTCCTCGGATATCATCAATTACAAGTCGTGTCACTGGTTGTTTATAAGCAATGATAGCTAGCGTTTCCAGTGCTGCATTAGAAAGTCTTCTTGAATTAGGATTTTCAAAATAATCTTTAATTAAATCTGCTAATTTCTCTTTTGTTACTAATTGATAACAATCATTATATTGAATTAGCTCCAAGCTAGAATTTATATCATTTTTATACTTTAATGATAATTTTTCAAGTTGTTCTTTAACTGCTGATTTCAATAATCCAGTTAATCTAGATAATTCTGCTAGAGATATTCCTTGATCCCCACTCACAAATAAAAGTCCTTCAATATTTGCTAAATGACTCACCTTCGTACCTCCTTAATACAATAATCTATGGTTCAATTTTTAAAATCTGAATCATTTCATGGCTATTTGCTTGTTTCAATTTAATTTGGTTTAATTTTGAAAGTTCTAATATTGCCAGAAAAGTAACAACAATTTCATCAACCGTTGTTGTTATTTCAAAAAAATCACTAAATATTAAACTCTTATTTGAATTTAGAATGATTTTTTTTATTTCTGATATTTTATCAGAGAGTGATGCTAGTTGCACATTAATTTTTTTCTCAATTGGTTGATGATTTATTTGCTTTATTAAAACTCTTTTAAAAGCATTCTCAAGTGTTTCTAAATCCAGGCCAGGTATATCAAGTTGAGGTTTATCAAATCTATTTTTAGGAATACTACTTTGTTCCTTAGAAAAATAATTCGCACGTTTATTTTCCCTGACGCTCAACTCTCCAGCCGCCTCTTTAAAAATTTGATATTCAATTAATTGTTCGACTAGACTTGCCCTTGGATCAGTTTGAGTTTCCTCTACATTGGAAAATTCTGCCGGTAATAACATTTGACTCTTAATTTTCATCAACGTTGAAGCCATCACTAAATATTGACCAATCACATCTAATGACATATTCGTAGTATCTTTAATAATAGTTAAATATTGCTCTGTTATTTCTGAAATTTGAATATCATAAATATCCATCTCAGAATCTTTGATTAAATGCAGTAACAAATCAAGTGGTCCTTCAAAAGAGGTTAATTTTAATGTTACCTGACTAATAGATTTAAATTTTTGACTCATTTTTTTGCATTTCCCATTTTTCAATTAATTTTGTAGTATCAATTGTACCCATGATTTTTTTATCAGGATATAGCGATAATACAGCGTTCAGAATCAAAAAACTAACTTTTTTATGTCTTTCATCTGGACTCAATGATATTGCCCGAACTACGACAACGTTGCCATCATTTTCAATACCAACTATACCAGTAAAATTACCTGCCTCATTTTTCCAAAGATACAAATCTCGATTTTCTGTATCTTGATAACCTTTAATTGCTAAATTAATTCTAGTAACATCCTTCAAGTCAGGTATAAATGACAACAAGCCCATCGCAATTTTTTCATAATCATTCTTATACTTAATAAGCATTATTGTTCTCCTCTACACGCACGGCATTCATGAGACAATTCATATATTTAAAAATAACTAATATACTTGTTTGTTACCGATATATTAATTTAACGTTGAACTAATAAATTATATTTTCAAATAATTTTATTTATTATCTCTTACCTACTAAAATAGTTTTCTATTAATCATCTGTTTCGTTAATTAATTCATCATTATTAGTTTCAAATTCCTCAGGCATTTTTATTAAAATAAGATTACCATCTTCTTGTTTAACATAACGCTCTTTTAGCAGATGTCCAACAGCTCTCTTAAATTGACCTTTGCTGATACCAAAATATTCTTTAATGTCTTCTGGATTACTTTTATCAGTAAAAGGTAATGTTTTTTCATCATTATGACTTAATGCAGCAATCAACATTGCTGCATCATCACTAATTGCTTCATAGGCACGTGGTTTGATAGATAGATTAATTGTACCGTCAGTTCTAATTCCAATTACACGTCCTTCTAATACTTGACCTAATCTAGGTTCATTAAATCTTTCAGATGGATGGATAAATCCAAGATAATCATCATCAGTAATTACAAAAGTTCCAATCATTTTTAAGCGAATAACTGTAAATTTCATATTTTTATTTTTTAATGAGTCATCAGGTTTCTTAGCAATTGATCGAAACATTTCTTCGTCCGCAACATCACCCCAAATACGATCTTTGGCATCAATTTTAAGTCCAACCATTAATCGATCACCAGCTTTTGGCCAAAGTGATTTCATTTCTGGTAAATCATCTAGTGAAACTGCTACATCTTTGTCTGGTAAACCAATGTCAACGAAGACACCTAAATCTCTTCTAACTTTTACAACGTCTCCGAATGCATATTGATCAATGCCAGCTCTAGGAATTATTGTTGATAAACTCAAATCATGATCTTCGTTCTCATACACAAAGCCTGTAACCATCGAACCGTTCGCTAATTGACTGTTTTTTTCATCTTTCAATAAATGCATTGTTATACTATCTTTTTGTACTAAAAATTCTGTATCATTCTCATCAGTTACCATTGCGGTAACAACTTGTCCCATTATTGAACTCATTTATTTCTCCCATTCAAAAAAATATTATTTTATATTTCTTTATTCATATTTTAAAATTACATACTCACATTTTACCTGATATTAGGCTTAATAGCCAATTGAATAGAAATATTGTGTAATAAAAAAGGGGCTGTGACATAAGTCTCTTCAATATGATATTAAACAAGTCTCCCGAAATCTTTTTTGATTTCGGGAGACTTGTTTCTTTTTACTACTTTTTAATATATTATCTAATTAGAAAAATAAAAAGGAACACTGGCCTTCGACCCCCAATGCTCCTTAATTTAATCCTCGAAAGGACTTAAAAATGCAAAATTATTATAACATAAATCAGACTTGTTTAGCCATCTCAACTGACTATATACCAGAAAAGAATAACACTGCGTGTTATATCAATACGCTAATCGAAAAATTAGAAATAAAAGAACCTTATCTTTTTGGTCGCCCCCGTGAATATAATCTTTCAGCTTTATTGAAGTTATATCTTTTTGCTATAACTCGAGGTGTTTTTAGTAGTCGTCGGGTCGCCTTACTAGCACAAGAAAATTTATCGGCACGTTGGTTAACACAAGAGCAAATGCCATCTTACCGAACTATTGTCCGATTTAGAACGTCGAATGAATTAACTGATTTAATTGATCGCAGTTTAGATACCTTAGTCGAATATTTACGACAACAAAATATGATTAGTGATGCCATCTTTATTGATGGTACTAAGGTTTTGGCTAATGCTAATAAATATAGTTTTATTTGGAAAAAGAATACAATACGTTTTGATCAAATGAATCGCGAAGCGATTTTAGAGCTACTAGTTGAATTAAAAACAGCGCATGCTGCTTGTAAAGTCCCAGAAGGCTCCAATCTAACACTAGAAATGATTGAAGAAGTTATCGATCGACTTGATCAGAAATTAGTAGCATTAGACCAGGAAGTTTCAAGAACTAAGAAGATAAGTCCCAATCCAGCTAAAAGAATTCGAAGAACCCTAAAATCTAAGAAGAATCAATTAACTAAACGCCAACATAAATTAAGTGAACATGAAGCACAAATGAAAATATACGGTACTCGAAATAGCTATTCTAAAACTGATCATGATGCAACTTTTATGCGTATTAAAGAAGATCCAATGTTAAATGGTCAACTTAAGCCAGCTTATAACTTACAAATTGCGACCAGTAACCAATTTATTTTGGGCTACCAATTATTTCAAAATCCAACAGATACTAGAACACTTCAACCGTTTCTTAAAACGTTAAGTACTCATAATAAATTAGATAAATACATTGTTGCCGATGCCGGATATGGATCAGAATCAAACTATCGTTTCATTGAAGATGAATTACCAAATCAAACTGCTATAATTCCTTACGGTACCATGATTAGAGAACAAAGCAAAAAATGGCGAACTGATGATAGAAAAGTTATGAACTGGGATTATCATGAAAATAATGATTACTATATTGATCCGCACGGCGTGCGATTTAACTTTAAAGCGTATCGGAAAAGAACCGATAAATATGGAATAGTTCGTGAATTTAAAGAATATCAAGCAGAGTTACTAGATGAGAATCAGATAATTATTCCTGCGGCTAAAACACTTAGAGGTGCACGTCGTAAGATTCAAGTTAACGGATCTTGGGAATATTTTAAGGCACAACAATGTGAACGACTTTCTGAACCAGAAACGGGTCAAATTTACGCGCACCGTAAAATTGATGTAGAATCCGTTTTTGGTCGAATGAAGGCCTCTTTGCCGTTCAATCAATTTCTATTGCGAGGGATTGAGAAGGTTAAAAAGGAAGCAGGTTTGATAGTAATGGCATTAAATATCCAAAAATTAGCCAGTTTAGGAGGTAAATAATACTTCTGTTTTCTATATTTTTTTAAATAAAAAGAAATAAGGCTCCAGAAATCAAAAAATGATTTCCGGAGCCTTATTTTGAACTTTATTGAAGGGACTTATGTCACAGCCCCTTTTCCAATTTTAAAATATTCAAGTAAGGATTGATACAACCTGATCAATATTATCTTAATTAGTCAATTATATTCATGATTAACCCAATAACATTTTTCGTCACCAATGTCTTACCGATATACTAACTTAGGTTCATCATGTACTTGAACCTTAATATAATTAGTCTACTAATTGAACTTTCAAACTGTTTGTTGTTCCTTTTTCACCAACTGGAAGACCAGCAGTGATTAAGATAAGGTCACCTTTTTTAGCGAAACCTAATTCTTTAGCTTTTTCAGTTGCTAAACTAAACAATGCATCTGTTGATGCTGGTTTTTCAGCAATGATTGGGTGAACACCCCAGTTAACTGATAAACCATGACGAGTTTGTTCGTCAAAAGTAATAGCTAAAATATCTGAGTCAGGACGGTATTTAGAAATCATACGTGCTGTTTGACCAGATTTTGTAGCAGCGATGATAGTTTTAATACCTAAGCTATCAGCTGTTTCAGCAACAGCACGACCAATAGTTTCAGTAACATCATTTTTGTCAAATTCATTTAATGCAAATGAGCTATGTGCACGCAATGCATTTTCAGATTTTTCATCAATACGAGCCATTGTTGCAACTGATTCTACAGGGTAGTCACCATTAGCACTTTCACCTGAAAGCATTGTTGCATCTGTTCCATCAAATACGGCATTAGCAACATCAGATGCTTCAGCACGTGTAGGACGTGGGTTTTCTTGCATTGAATCAAGCATTTGAGTAGCAGTAATAACTGGTTTGCCCAAAGCGTTACATTTTTTGATTAAGTCTTTTTGAACTAAAGGAACATTTTCAGCAGGAATTTCAACACCCATATCGCCACGGGCAATCATTAATCCTTCAGAAACTTCCATAATAGCATCAATATTATCGATACCTTCTTGTGATTCAATCTTAGGGAAGATTTGAACATGTTCCATTCCTTTTTCTTCAAGTAAAGCGCGGATATCTAAAACATCAGCTGGTTTACGTACAAAACTTGCAGCAATGAAATCAATGTTTTGATCTAAACCAAAACGAATATCGTCTGAATCTTTTTCAGTAATACCAGGTAAGTTAATTGATACACCAGGAGCGTTAACACCTTTACGTGAACCTAAACGACCAGAATTCATAACAGTTGTTACTAATTCGTTAGCAGCTGTATCAATTTCATCAATTCTCATATCGATAAGACCATCATCAAACAATACGTGGCCTCCAACATGAACATCTTCAATTAAACCTGGGTAAGTAACAGCAATCTTTTCTTTTGTTCCTTCAAGTGAATCATCCATTGAAATACGAACAATATCATTAATTTCAAAGTTGATTTTACCTTCTTTTTGAACAGTAGTACGGATTTCTGCACCTTTAGTATCAAGCATGATACCAACCATTTTACCAGTAATTTTTTCTGCTTCATGAACTAATGTCATACGACCTAAATGTTCTTCATGGTCACCATGAGAAAAGTTGAAACGGAAAACATTAGCACCGGCTTCGATTAATTTAACAATTGTATCAAGATCTGAACTGGCTGGACCAAGTGTACTTACGATTTTAGTTTTTTTCATTAGATTATGATCTCCTCTTAGTTTACTTATTATTTATAAATAACAATAACAGTATTATATTATTTTGGTGTTGAAAGTCGTGTATTTAAGTCTAAAAGACTCAAATCTGTATGATGTTTATGTTCTTCAAGCGTTGCAACAATATCTTCAGCAACTAATTTGTTGTCTTTAATACCAATTGCTAATCCGCCTTTACCTTCCATAAGAAGTTGAACAGCATAATCACCAAAACGACTTGCTAAGACACGATCTTTGGCAGTTGGTACGCCACCACGTTGTGTATGGCCTAAAATAGTCACACGTGTTTCAAAATTACCATATGTGTCTAATTCAGCAGCAAATTCACTAGCTCCCATAACACCTTCAGCTAATACGATAATTCCTGAATCTTTACCATGTTCACGGTTACTGTTGAGCTTGTCTGCAATTTCTTGCATGTTATATCCTTTTTCAGGAATAACAATAACATCAGCACCACCAGCAATACCGGACCATAAAGCAATATCTCCAGCATTTCTACCCATTACTTCAACGATAAACGTACGTTGATGTGAACGAGCAGTATCGCGAATACGATCAATTGCATCAAGAGCTGTGTTAACAGCTGTATCAAATCCAACTGTGAAATCTGTATCAGGAATATCATTATCGATTGTTCCTGGAATACCAACAGCGTTAAATCCACGTTTTGTGAGTGCTAAAGCACCATGGTATGAACCATCCCCACCGATAACAACTAAAGCATCGATACCGAACTTTTTAAGTTGTTCGATACCTTTTAATTGTCCTTCAGCAGTTGCAAATTCAGGATAACGGGCTGAATATAACATTGTTCCACCGCGTTGAATAACATCATCAACGTCAGCATATTCAATTTTATGAATATCGCCAGCAACTAAACCAGCAAAACCATAATTAATACCGTATGCTTCTAATCCTTCACCAATTACACGACGTGCAACAGCACGAACTGAAGCGTTCATACCTGGCGCATCTCCACCACTTGTTAAAATACCAATGCGTTTCATTTCTTCACCTCAATAAGTAATTTAAGTACATATTTCACTCACTATATTAACACTTTTCAGAAAAGTTGTCTTGTTAAATGTGAAAATATTTTCAGTATTTTCAAGAATAAATTACTTAATGACGACATTTTCAGAACCTAATATTTTTGTAAGCGCTGTATGTGTTTCTTTGTCGTTCCTTAACCAATAAGTTCTATCTAAACTAATTTTACGATTGTCTTTTTCATAGTACAAAATAACCGGTGTTTGACCTAACCTTATTTTCATGGTTTGCATTAATTTTTCTATTTTTTCATTTGTTGTTTCTTTAGTAATCTTCAAAAACCATTTTTTTTGAGTTATTCGTTTAAAATAATCATCTGCTAATTCTATTTTTTTAACAATAATTTGTAATCCTCTATTTGTTTCAACATCCCCCGAAACGACAACGACCTTATTTTTTTCAAGTAAAGATTCTTTCTGTCGAAATAAATCAGGAAATATTGTCAAATCAATCTCACTTGTTTCATCCGAACCATTTACAAAGGCCATTTGTTGACCCTTCTTTGTTCGAATAACTTTTACTCTCGTAAGATTAACTAAAATGGTTACATGTGTCTTATCAGATATTTCCGATATTTTTTTAAAATCGCTTTGATTTAGCTGTTTCCGATACTTCTCAACCGGATGTCCCGAAAGATACGCACCTAAATATTGTGATTCTTTTTCTAATCGAACCATTAATGGAAAGTTTGATTGTCTTGCTATCTTAGGTGTTAATAATTCAAATAAATTAGTATTATTTCCACTTAAATCAATACTACTAATTAATTCTGGTAGAGCACTAATCAACTCAGCACGATTATATTCAAATTGATCAAAACACCCAGAATATATTAAAGCTGAAATATTTTCCTCATTTAAATATTTTTTATCTATCCGATGCAGGAAGGATTGGAAATCTGTGAACAATTCTTTTTTCCGTAATGTAATGATATGTTCAATAAAGTCTTTTCTAAGTCCTTTAATACTATTTAATCCAAATAAAACAATATTTTGTCTTAAACTAAAACCTACCTCGCTCATATTAATATCAGGTAATTTAATTATTACATGATATTGCTTTGCTTCCACTAAGTATTCTTTTATTTTTTGCGGATTATTACCAACGGAATTTAAAATAGCTTCAAAAAATGCAGCTGGAAAATTAGCTTTAATATAGGCTAATTGAAAAGCAATTTTACTATAGGCAACGGCATGTGAACGATTAAATCCATAATTAGCAAACTGCTCAATATAACTATAAACTGTTTTAGCTACATCTTCTTGAATTCCATTATCATATGCCCCATTGATAAACTGAGTACGCATTTCATCAATAGTCTTTTTTTTCTTTTTACTCATTGCTCGGCGTAGTAAATCAGCTTCACCAAGTGTAAAATTACCCATCTTTGATGCGACCTGCATAACCTGCTCCTGATAAACTAATACACCATAGGTTGACTCAAGAATTTGTTTTAAACTATTGTCCGGAAATGTTATTTTTTCAAGATGATGTTTTCGTGCAATAAATGTATCTATATTTTCCATCGGACCCGGCCGATATAACGCATTTACAGCTGCGATATCTTCAAAAGATGTTGGTTGTAATTTTTTTAAAACATTTTTGATACCATTAGATTCAAATTGGAAAACACCGGATGTATCACCTAATCTAAAAAGAGCTAATGTTTTTTCATCTTCTAAATTAATGAATGCTGGATTGAAGTCTGCTTGATAATTCTTTTTAACCTGTGTTACAGCTTGATCTAAAATATTTAAATTACGTAGACCTAAAATATCGATTTTTAATAAACCAACATTTTCAACTATATCTTTAGAATACTGCGTTAAAAGAATATCCTCACTTCCATTTTGTAACGGAACCACTTCTCGTAAATCAATTTGGCTCAATACGACCCCTGCTGCATGCGTAGAGTAGTGTCTTGGAATCCCTTCGATATGCTGCGCAATTGTAAAAATATTTTTATTTTTGGAACTATCATTAACTAAATTACGTAATTTTTGTGATTGTGCTAGCGCCTCTGTCAACGTAATTTTCAAAACATTTGGAATTGAATCACTCCACCCTTTCATTTCAAAAGGTGATACACCAAATACTCGACCAACATCCCTCAAAGCCTGTTTTGCTGCCATTGTGCCAAATGTAATAATTTGAGCCATGTGATAATGTCCATATTTTTGATGTAAATAATTAAGGATTAGTCCACGTTTATCATCTGGAATATCTAAATCAATATCCGGCATCTGAACACGTTTTGAATTCAAAAAACGTTCAAACAATAAATTATATTTAATTGGATCAACATCCGTAATCGTTAAAACGTAGGCTGTGATCGATCCAGCAGATGACCCTCGTCCTGGGCCAGTTATAATATTTTGCGAATGAGCATAGTTCATAATATCCCAAACGATTAAAAAGTAATCTTCAAATCCCATTTGTTGAATAACGTTTAACTCAAGTTCTAATCTTTGTTTATATTCCTTAGGTACACCATTTGGAAACCGCTCATTTAATCCAGTATTACACATACTTCTCAAATAACTATGTGCTGTTTCATTATTAGGTAATGGATACTCAGGTAGTTTGGGTTGTGAGAATGTTAATTCCAGAGACGTTTCATCTGCTAAATTTTGGGTTTCTTGAATTGCATCTGCCATTAGCAATTCTTGATATTGCTCCGTTATCTCTTTTGGATTTCTTAATGCATATTCTCCCTGAATTTGTTCATCAACTTTATTAATTAAAATCGTTTCACCAGTACTAATTGCCTTTAACACATCAATATCAAACTGATTTTCAGCATCCAAATAAGCTACTTCATCTAGCGCAATTACACGAATATCAAAATTTTGAGCTAAAGATTTAATTGATTGTGCCGTAATTTTATCCATTAAGTGAGATAGGCCAACTCGAATATTTTCTGAACCTATTAAGCTTTGATATTTGGCTAATAATTCTTTTGCATCGGATATTTGACTTTGTTCAATTAAATAACTAAATTCACTTTTTTCACTAGGTGATAATATAAATAAACCGTCTAAATAGTTAGTTAAACTACTAAAGTTTAACTTATCATCATTTAAGGTCATTTTTAAGGTCGATAATTGCATTAAATTTTGATAACCTTGTTTATCTTTTGCAATAAAGGTCAATTCATATTCATGGTTTGTTTCGATTAAACCGGAGATATCTAACGTTAGTCCGATAATTGGCTTAATTTCAGCTTTTTGACAGGCATTATAAAAATCAATTGCACCATACAATGTATTATTATCTGTTAAGGCAATTGCTTTATAGCCTTTACTTTTAGCACTTTGAACAAGATCATTAATTTTAGTGGTGCTTTGTAATAAGCTGAATGAACTTTTAACTTTTAACGGAACAAACATTTTATCCCCCTTTTCACGTATCTATTAATGTTATTATACAAAACTTTTTAACAATACCCAATAGACACTAAAAAGCTTTTGCAAAAATAATTATTTGTGCTAAAATTAGCTTTGAATGTGAGGTGCTGTTCTATGATGAAACAATTAACAATTCTCTTTTGGGGCTTCATTTTTGGTGAAGTAATTGGTTATATCGTAAGCTCACTAACTGGTACATTGTTTGCACCAGTTTTGTTAATCGGTATTATTTTTGCAGTTACCGGCTTAATTGTCGTAAATTGCCTCTACGCCATTCTCAAAGATCCTAAATCAGATAAATAAAAAAAGATAAACTAATTAGTTTATCTTTTTTTTGGCTTTATAAGACTATAAGGAAAAATTTGAGAAAGAAAGGTCTCAATATGTCCTCTAGTTTAACTCATCCACACTATTTAATAATACCTATTTTGTTTCTTCAGATACTAATTTTATAATTTCTAGAACAACATCCGTTGCTTTTTCCATTGTTTCAACTGAAACAAATTCAAATCGCGCATGCATATTTTCTGCTCCAGCAAATATATTTGGTGTTGGTAATCCCATGAATGAGATTTTTGAACCATCTGTCCCACCACGTACTGGATAGATATCCGGTTTAATTGCTAAATTTTCCATAGCTTCTTTAGCAACAGTCACAACAGTCATATCCTTCTCGATTACTTCACGCATATTGTAATATTGATCTACCATATCAATTGTCACACGTTCAGAATCAAAATCAGCATTCATTTTATCAGCAATACCCATCATATACTTTTTGCGATCTTCGAATTTTTGGCGATCATGATCACGAATAATATATACCATTTTTGCTTCATCAACTGTACCTTCTACTGAAATTAAATGGTAAAAACCTTCGCGGCCTTCAGTTTTTTCAGGTACTTCATCTTGTGGTAATAATGAGTCAAATTGATTTGCTAACTTACTTGCATTAATTAAAACACCTTTAGCAGTTGCAGGATGAACTTCCTTACCTTGAATTGAAACGACTGCTTGAGCAGCATTAAATGTTTCATATTCTAATTCACCTAATGGTCCACCATCAACAGTGTAAGCTAAATCAGCTCCAAAATCGGCTACGTCAAATTTATCAGCACCTACCCCAATTTCCTCATCAGGTCCAATACCAACTTTAATGTCACCATGCTTAATTTCAGGATGTGCAACTAAATAAGCTACAGCAGTAATAATTTCAGCTACTCCCGATTTATCATCTGATCCTAATAGTGTTGAACCATCTGTTGTAATTAATGTATTGCCTTTATAATTTTTTAAATTTGGAAATTCTTTAATAGTTAGTTTAAATTTACCATCATCGTCAAGATTAATATCAGATTCGCCATCATAATTTTCAACGAATTGGGGGTTAACACCCTCTGCTGTAAATGCAGCTGTATCCATATGTGAAATAAAACCAACCGCTTTAACGTTTTTACCAGCTTCTAAATTACTTGGTAATGTTGCTAAAACATACCCACTTTTTTTAGAAATACGTGCATCCTTTAATCCAATTTGTAAAAGTTCTTCCTTTAATTCTTTCGCAAATTCAACTTGAGTTTGCGTTGAAGGAGTTACCCCTGAATTTTCATCAGAACGAGTTTCTACTTTAACATACTTAATAAAACGTGGAATTAATTCTTCATATTTTGTCATGATAGCGTATCTCCTAATCTATTATTTAATATCTCTAATCATACTCTAATTTTAAAATTAAATAAACTGAAATGGATCTGTATTAATATCTGATTCAATAATCTCAATTTGCCAATTATTTTCTAGATTCCATTCTCCAAATAACCGTTTCAATTGTGCTTTACAGATACTTTCAACATGATGGCCCGGATCAATAACTGACAACCCTTCTGCTAACATGTCATGAGCCGTGTGGTAGTAGACATCTCCTGTTACGTAAACATCCGCCTGCTGCTTAATTGCCTCATGATAAAATTTACCACCATCACCACCTAGAACTGCAACACGCTTAATTGATTGCGTCAAATCATTAGAAATCAGTCTTAATCCACTTATGTTAAATTGCTTCTTACAATATTCAGAAAATTCAATAACAGTCATAGGACTAGTTAAATTTCCGATTCGACCCATTCCATAATCTGAACTATTTGTATGCACTAACGGGATTGTTTCTTGTAATTTTAAACGACTCGCTAACCAATCATTCATCCCACCTGTAACATTGTCTAAATTAGTATGAGCTGCATACACTGTTATATTATGACTCAATAAATCGGCATACATTTTATTTTGAGGATTCGTAGTATCCAAATTTTTTGCCGGTCTAAATATTAATGGATGATGTGCGAAAATAAAATCTACATTTTTATTAATTGCTTCTTGGACAACTTCTGGACGAACATCTAAAGTTGTCATTACTTTAGTAACAGTATTATTAATATCACCTAATTGTAGGCCTACTGGATCACCAATTTCAGCCATACTTTTTGGAGCAAATACTTCGAATTGATTGACTAAATCAATAATTTTTGTCATCCCAGCATCTCCTCAATTTCTTTGATATCAACTTCTAATATCCTTTTTTTATCAATAGGAACTTTATTTGCTGCCTCAAAATTTTTTAAAACTTTACGCTTTTTTTCCATTTGCTTGTGCCATTTAGCTTTGAATACATCGCTTTGCTCAATTCTTAATTTAGGTCCATACTTTAAATCTAATATCGAGTAGCTCATTTTAGTGTTAACTTTCTCAGCAACAATAATTTCATAGACATGATGGTCGTCTTCGACAATATCTTCATCAATAATTTGATATGAATGATCCATTAACCATTCTCTTATTAATTTTTGTCCAACATTAGGTTGAATAATTAAACGACGGACACCCGTTAATTTTTCTAAATCGGCAGTAAATATATCCTTTATTAAAGGGCCACCCATTCCGGCAATTGTGATAGTATCAATATTATCGTCTAATTTAATTGCCTTTAACCCATTAGCTAATCTTGGCATTATCATGTGGTCTAATCGTTCTGTATTAATTTCTGTTACGGCATTTTCATAAGGCCCTTTAGCTACTTCTCCAGCAACAGCATATGAAATAATTTTATTAATAGCTAAATACGCAGGTAAGTAAGCATGATCCGATCCAATATCGGCCAATCGTGCATTTTTTGGTACAAATTTTGCAACTCGAACTAATCGATCTGATAAATGTCGTGCATCCATTTCTTGATCCTCTTCTTTCGTATCTTATCTTTTCTTATTATAACTAAAAAAGGACCATTATAAAACAGGTTTCGTTTTATAATGGTCCTTAAATTTTTTATTCTAAGAAATCTTTTAATTGTTTTGAACGAGATGGATGGCGTAGTTTACGTAATGCTTTAGCTTCAATTTGACGAATACGTTCACGTGTCACTCCAAACACTTTACCAACTTCTTCAAGTGTTCTTGTGCGACCATCATCAAGACCGAATCTTAAACGCAGAACATTTTCTTCACGATCTGTTAATGTATCAAGAACATTTTCTAGTTGCTCCTTCAAGAGTTCATAAGCCGCATGGTCAGCTGGACTAGTTGCATCTTGATCTTCAATAAAATCACCTAAATGTGAATCATCTTCTTCACCAATTGGTGTCTCTAATGAAACAGGTTCTTGAGCAATTTTTAAAATTTCACGAACTTTTTCGGCTGGCATAGCTGGCATATCCATTTCAGCACCAATTTCTTCAGGAATTGGTTCGCGAACAAGTTCTTGTAATAATTGGCGTTGAATTCTGATTAATTTATTAATTGTTTCAACCATATGAACTGGAATTCTAATTGTACGTGCTTGATCAGCAATAGCACGTGTAATTGCTTGTCTAATCCACCATGTCGCATATGTTGAGAATTTAAATCCTTTACGATAATCAAATTTCTCAACAGCCTTCATTAATCCCATGTTACCCTCTTGAATTAAATCAAGAAATTGCATTCCACGACCAACGTAACGTTTAGCAATTGAAACAACTAAACGTAAATTAGCTTCTGCCAATTTTTGTTTTGCTTCTTCGTCGCCTTCTTCAATTTTTAATGCTAAAGCAACTTCTTCTTCAGCTTTTAAAAGGTTAACACGACCAATTTCTTTCAAATACATTCTAACTGGGTCATTAATTTTTATTCCAGTTGGTGCTGATGTGTCTTTTAAAGCTTTCTTTGTAACTTTTTCAGCTGCTTTTAAACTATGTTCACTTGGGTTTCCCTCTTCATCAACAACAGCAATACCAGCATCTGCGACTTTTTGAAGTAATTTATCCATACGATCAGCATCTAAATGGAATGGTGTTGCTAGTTCATCTGTTAAATTATCATACTTAATTTCTTTTTTTACTTTATATTCCTTGATCAACTTCGTTTGTGCTTTTTTAAAGCCTTTTTCGTCAAATTCTGATTCTTCAACTTTTTCTACTTTTTTTACCATTAATAATTCCTCCCTTAGATGGATGTTCGTGGTACTTGTTGTTTTTGATATAATGCAATTAACTTAACTGATAATTCATTGGTTAGTTCTGTATTGCCAAGACGATTTGCTTCCATAAGATCTGATCGAACTTGATTAATTGATTGTTCCATCGGCGAATCATTCATAATGACGGACACACAATCATCAAATTCATCCTCTGAAGACTCTTCTGCAACTGTCATCAGCTCTATTTGCATTAAAAATCTCTTTGAAGACTCTTCTGGCAAGTAATCTAAAAAACTAGCAATTTCATATTGCTCATGTAATTCTAAATAGCCTTCAGCTAACGTATATATTAACTGATAACTATCATGAACAAAACTAAAATCATCAATTGATCGAATTTTCAGCCAAGCTGTATGATCATGTAATATACGATAAAGCAATAATCTTTCAGCTCTTTCAACACGATCAATTTTTTCATCGCTCATGACCTCTGAGCGATTTTCTACAGGTGGTTCATCTGTTCGAACCCTTGGAACTTGATTAACTTGTTGCACTACTTTTGGTTGAACGGCAACTAAATCAATTAACTGTTGTCTTAGAATTCCTTTATCAATTTTAAATTCATCTGCCAACTGATTAATATAAATATCTTGCTCAAACGGCGTTTTAATTGTAGTTAAAACTTGTAGTACTTGATCAATATAATCAATTTGCTCACTTTCATTTTTTAAGTTTTTATTTCGTTTCAAAAAATTCATTTTGAATGAAATAACCGTCTCTCGAGCAGAGTGAGCTAACTCCAGAAACGCTTCTTTACCATTTTTTTTAACAAACTCATCAGGATCCATACCGTTAGGAATGGCTAGCACGCCAACTTTCATTTTTGTCTGATTCGCTAGCAGGTTCAAAGCACGATTTGTTGCATTTTGCCCGGGTTCATCCCCATCATAACAAATATTTAATTGTGATGTTGAACGTTCTAACAAATAAATTTGTTCATTTGTTAAACTTGTTCCCATAGAGGCGACACCATTTTTAACTCCAGAGCGGTATGCTGCTAAAACATCCATAAATCCTTCGAACAAAATAACATTTCCTTCTGTCCGAATTTCTTTTTTTGCCAAATCGTAATTAAATAGAATCTCTCTTTTATTAAAAATAGGCGTTTCAGGACTGTTTAAATATTTAGGTAATTCTTTATTTTTTTCAAGCAGACGACCTGAAAAGGCAACAACTTGACCATTTTGATTTCTAATCGGAAACATCACTCGATCAATAAATCGTTCACGCAAATCACCTGTTTGATTTTCAATAAATAGTCCAGACTGCCTTAATAATTGATAGTCTACTTTCTTTTCCTTAAAAAAATCTTGTAAGACCGATTTCCCAGGCGCAAATCCAATTTGGAAAGTTTTGATAATTTCATCCGTTATACCACGATTATGCAGGTAATCTAATGCCTTTTGACCCATTTCTGTATTCATTAAAATGTGTTGATATAATTTAGCACCGTCATCATGAATTTGCTTTAACTGACGATTTTCAGTTGATTCTTGTGTCCTTGCTGACTGAGATTCAGAATATTTACTATCGATATCCATTCCTGAAAATTCTGCAACTTTATTGACAGATTCTGGAAAGCTAAGTCCCTCTAGCTCAATTAAGAACTTAAAAACATTCCCACCTCTTCCACAGCTAAAACAGTGAAAAATTTGTTTCTCTTCGCTTACAGAAAATGAAGGCGTTTTTTCTTCATGAAATGGACATAAACCCATAAAATTACTACCAGATTTTTTTAATCCGACATACTGACTAATGATATCAGTAATATTCACACTAGTTCGCACCTGTTCAATTACGTTTTCGGGTATTCTCATTCCAACTACTCACCTCCAAAACTAACGATACGAAGTTACCTATATTTTGAGTACCCATAATAATAGCATTTATTTGACATAAATACAATTATTAGCTTCAAGTAATAGACACTTTTGTCAAATATGACTATTCTGATTCTATTACCAAACAAAAAAGGAATTTATCTTCACAGATAAATTCTCATTTTTATATTACTTAATATTTAATTTACTTAAATTACCTAATTTTGAACTCATCTTAGCAATTAAACTCAATTGATTTAAGCGATTATTTTTAATTTTTGTATCATCAACCATAACCATTGTCTGGTCAAAATAATTTTCAATTAGCGGACGAATCTCGCTTAATGTAGTATATAACTTCTCTGACGTTAAATCTGCCAACTGACTTTGGATTATTTCAACTCGTTCAAATAAATCTTTTTCAGCAGTATTATCTAATAATACTTGTTCAACAACTAGATTAGTTGCCTCATTTTTATCTGCTAGCTTTAATACACGATTGATTGCTTCAACGGTCTCCTTGAAATCCTTATCATTTTTATGATTTTCTAAGGTTACAGCGGCCTCTGACATAACTAATAAATCTGCATCTGTACTTTCAACAACACTTTCAATTACATCATAACTGACGTTTTTATTTGAAAGCCATTGCTTCATACGATCATTAACAAAACTTAAAATATCTTTATCATTTTCGCCAACAGTCATCTTGGTAAATAAATCTGGATGTATCGTTGCCAATTCCTTAATATCGTTCAGTACCTCAAGTGGTGAAAAATGCCACTGACGATCTTCAACAATTCTAACTATCCCAAACGCTTGACGACGAAGTGCATAGGGATCATTTGATCCAGTTGGAATTAATCCAACTGAGAAGAAACTTGACATGCTGTCCAACTTATCAGCAATTGCTAAAACTGCACCAATTTTTGATTTAGGTAGTTCGCCATCAGCACTAATTGGCATATAGTGTTCAGAAATTGCTTGTGCAACAGTTGGATTTTCGCCCATTAGCAAGGCATATTTCTCACCCATAATTCCTTGAAGTTCAGAAAATTCTCCAACCATCCCTGTTACCAAATCAAATTTATAAATTTCACTTGTTCTTTGTAAAAGAGATAATTCATGGTCATTTAAGCCAAGGCGTTTACCAATGATTTGTGCCATTAATTGAACACGTTCCATTTTTTCAGACATTGATCCAATTTTATCATGGAATGTGACATTTTTTAATCGCTCTACATAATCATTAATCGTTTGTTTTTGATCTTCTTGGTAGAAAAATGCAGCATCTTCCAATCGTGCTGTAAGAACCTTTTCATTGCCTGCTTCGACGTTAGCAATGTTAGCTTCTGTCCCATTACGAACTGAGACGAACATTGGTAAGATTTCATCGTTTTGGCCACGCACATAAAAGAATCTTTGATGGTCTTTCATTGAAGTCATTAGAACAACATCAGGAATATCTAAATATTTCTTATCAAAATGACCAGAAAATACTGTTGGATATTCAACTAAATTGTTAACTTCTTCCAAAAGATCCTCATCAAGAATAATATGCCAGTCTTGATTATTTTCAAGATTAGTAATTTGTGTTCTAATCATTTCTTTTCGTCTATTAGAATCAACGATTACATATTGTTCTTCTAATTTTTTAACATACTCTGTTACTGAGGCTAAATCTACAGCTTCTCCTAAAAAACGATGGCCTTGCGTTTGGCGGCCAGATTTAATATTTAAAATACTGAATGGAATAACGTCACTATCAAGTAACGCAACTATCCAACGAATTGGTCTAACATATTTAAAGTCATAATTTGCCCAGTGCATCATTGTTGGGAATGTCATCGCTTCAATCACATCTTTAATCTGAACCAAAATATCTTTGGCAGATTTACCAGCGATAAATTTATTTACATAGACATACTCAACGCCTTTTAATTCTTTAAACGTTATATCGTCTGTTGTTACTCCTTGTCCACGGACAAAGCCTTTTGCAGCATTAGACCAATTTCCTTCATCATCCATGGCAATTTTCTTTGCAGGTCCTTTAGCTTCTTCTTGAATATCTGCTTGTTTATCAGCCAAACCAGTCACTTCAACAGCTAAACGTCTGGGTGTTGAGAATGCCTTTATTTCGTCAAATGATAACCGTTGCTCTGTTAAAAAGTCACCTACACGTTTAGCCAATTGATTTTGGCTAGGTGTAACAACATGAGCAGGAATTTCTTCTAACCCAATTTCTAATAAAAAGGAATGTGTCATCTTATTTATCCTCCTTTAATAATTTACTACGAAGTTTTTCATCTTTTAGTAATGGGTAGCCTAATTTTTTACGCTCCTGTACGAAAACTTTAGCAATTGATTTAGCCATATTTCTAATTCTTGCTAAATATCCAGCACGTTCAGTAACAGAAACGGCTCCTCGAGCATCTAATAAATTAAATGTATGACTACATTTTAAAACATAATCGTATGCCGGATGAACTAACCCATTGGCAATCTGTTTTTTGGCTTCTGTTTCATATACATCAAACAAATTAAATAACATTTCTTGATTGCTTTCTTCAAATGAATATTTAGAATTTTCATATTCTGGTTCTTTAAATATGTCGCCGTACATGACCCCATCAGCCCATTCAAGATCATAAACACTCTCAACATCTTGAATATATGAAGAAAGGCGCTCTAAACCATAAGTAACTTCACTAGTGACGGGATGTACCTCTAATCCACCAACCTGTTGGAAATAAGTAAATTGTGTAACTTCCATACCATCAAGCCAAACTTCCCAGCCAACACCAGCACAACCCATTGATGGGTTTTCCCAGTTGTCTTCAACAAATCGAATATCATGTTCAGCTGGATCAATACCTAATGCACGCAAACTATCCAAATATAAATCTTGAATATTTGCAGGAGATGGTTTCATCACAACTTGAAATTGATGATGTTGGTACAAACGATTGGGATTTTCGCCATAACGACCATCTGCAGGACGTCTTGAAGGTTCAACGTATGCAGCATTCCATGGTTCTGGTCCAATTGCACGTAAAAATGTGTAAGGGCTCATAGTTCCAGCACCTTTTTCTGTATCATAAGCCTCCATTAACATACAACCCTGATCAGCCCAGAATTTTTGTAATGTCATAATAATATCTTGAACAGCTAACTTTTTTGACATAGTATTCCTCCTTATTTTTAAGCACAAAAAAACCTATGCAGTCTTATAGACCACATAGGGACGATTTTAATATCGCGGTTCCACCCTACTTCTGGTTCAATTCAACCAGCAGCTTCATTAACAAAGGACTCCGAAAATGCCAATAAAAATAATTAATTACTTAGCTTGCACTAATCCTAAGTTCGCTTTAATAACTATTCTTACCCTTTTTCATCATAATCCCGCTATTTATTTCTCTATAATCATAGTTTAGAAATAAGTATTTGTCAATTATATTTCAGTATTTTTCTTTAATGAGACTGGCCAAGAACTGATTCCATCGATAAATTTTTTACTTTTCAAATTTAATCCAACACTATTATCATAAATAACATCAATAATACGACGTAATTCCTTTTTGGTACTCTCAGCAACCTTGATTGAATTTAATTTATCAAGATTCACTACAGAAAATTGTCTCAAATAAAAAATTGTTTTTTGAGTAGCATGAAGTCGATTATTATCAAGATACCAATGTTTAGAACACAGTAGCCCACCGTAAGATTCTGAATAATCAAATTCTCCCTGCGTTTCGCCACCAACTGCACAGACCTGCAATTGAGGCTGTACACCAAAAACTGTTAATAGCTGAATTTCAATAATATTTGTAATAATTTCTGGATCAAATTCTTCGTTAATCAATCGAATTGCTGTCACAACTTTTCGGTACCAAACAGAGATGGGTTCGTTATCTTTGAATGCAGCATCAATTAAACTAAAAATATAAATGGTATAAGCATTACTGATTATATCCTGTGAAATCGTTTGAAATTGTTCAAACTCTTTAGCAGTATTAATAAATGATAATCCGTTGTCATTTATACTCCCACTGTAAGTTCCGATTGTAAATGGTAGTAAAGCAGCAGATAATTTGAATCCTCGTTTTCTAGCACCTTTAATAAAAAACATTTTTTTACCATAACGATCGGTTAAAAATTTCACTAAAAGATCACGTTCTTTATATTCTTTACGATAAAGTAAAATCCCTTCAAAATCTGCATTATTCTGAACGATACTATGCATCCCCTTTCCATGAGCAAATAAAAATCGGAACAAAAATTATCTTGTTCCGATCATTAGTTACTTCTTAATAGTCATCTTCACGGTAACCAAATGCTTTTAAATCAGTCTGTTTATCTCGCCAATTTTTTTGAACTTTAACCCAAAGTTCCAAATAAACGCGATCACCAAGCATCGTTTCGATATCTTTTCTAGCTTTAACACCGATATCTTTTAACATTTTACCACCTTTACCAATAATAATACCTTTTTGCGTTGGACGTTCAACGATAATTGTTGCAGAAATGTGCAATTTTTCTTCGTCCTCTTTTTTTATATCTTCAACCAAAACGGCAACTGAGTGAGGAACTTCTTCTCGTGTTAATTGTAAAACTTTTTCACGAATTAGTTCACCCATAACAAAACGTTCTGGATGATCTGTAATTTGATCTTCTGGGTAAAACTGGGGTCCTTCAGGTAATTCACTAATTAATGAATCAACAAGCTCATCGACGTTATTTCCTTTAAGTGCTGAAATTGGGAAAACTTCTTTATAGTCCAAAGATTCTCGATACGTTTCCACAATAGCTAATATTTCATCAGGGTGAATTTGGTCAATTTTATTAATAACCAAATAAATTGGTTTCTTAGTATCTTTTAATCGATCAATAATAAAATTATCTCCTGGTCCACGTTTTTCTGTTGCATTAACCATAAATAAAATAGCATCAACTTCACCAAGTGTTGAAAGTGCTGATTTGACCATAAAATCACCTAAACGACTCTTTGGTTTATGAACACCAGGTGTATCAATAAAGACAATTTGTGCATCATCTGTTGTATAAATACCTTGAATTTTATTTCTGGTCGTTTGTGCCTTATCACTCATAATAGCAATTTTTTGACCCATAACATTGTTTAAAAATGTTGATTTTCCAACATTTGGTCGTCCTAAAATTGCCACAAATCCTGAATGAAACTTTTTATTTTGCATTAATTAATTCTCCTCTTATTTATGTACCTTTTATTATAATTGACTAATCAAAAACTAATTCTAACAGTTGTGGGATAAAAATAAGACATCCAACAATCATCGCAAATAGTGCCGAAAGTAAGACAGCAGCAGCTGACATATCTTTAACTTTTTTTGCAATCTCATTATATTTATGACCAGTTGTCAGATCAACCAGATTCTCTATAACTGTGTTCCAAACTTCATTAATAATAACCATACTAATGCTAAGAGCTAGCCATAGCCACTCTGTTTCAGAAATTTGAAAAATTGCCGCACAAATAGATACTAGTATCATCATGGCTACATGTTTTTTCATATTTCTTTCTTCTTTAAAAACCGTAACAAGGCCATCTAGAGAATGTCCTAGTGACAACAAAAATGTTCGATTTTTTTTAACTTGGCGCTTATCGTTTAAGGCCATAAGCATCTAATATCTCTGTTTGTAATCCAAACATTTCTTTTTCATCTTCAGGTTCCATATGATCGTAACCATTTAGGTGTAAGAACCCATGGACTGTCAAAAATCCCAATTCACGTTCATAAGAATGACCATAATCAACTGCTTGTTCAGCAACTTTTTCAGTTGAAATCATGATATCACCGATATTTTTAGCAATTTCAGGCATATCCATACCTTCATCATCAGGAAAAATAATTGGCATATCATCTCCATCTTCTTCGATTGCGAAGCTGATGACGTCAGTTGGTCTATCTACATTTCGATATTCACGATTAATTTTGTGAATTTCTTCATTATTCATTAAAGTAACTGACATTTCTGTTTCATCAGGTAATTTTATTTTCTTACCCGCAAAATTAAGAATTTCTTTAATTAATGTTATATTTTTTTCTGGTTCTGCCTTAGTGTGGTCAAAAATTTCTAAATCCATAATAACCCTCTTTAAATTCGTTTTATATGTCCCAAAGTTACTCAACTCAAATAATAGCATAAAAAAAAAGGAACTACAATTCAAGTTGAATTGTAATTCCTTTTTCGCTAATTTAATAATGATTTAACTGTCTCACTTATAACCTTACCATCAGCGCGTCCCTTAAGTTTAGGAATAACCGCACCCATGACTTTTCCAAAATCAGCTTTTGATGTTGCACCAACTTGTGAAATAACTTCTTTCACGACATCAGTAACTTCTTCAGCTGATAATTGTTCAGGTAAATATTTTTCGACAATTTTTATTTCCATATCAAGATTTTCTAAAAGATCATCTCGACCGGCATCTTTGAATTCTGCATAAGATTCTTTGCGTTGTTTTAACTCGCGAGCCAATAAAACAGTTTCATCATCAACTGATAAATCATGACCTGCTTTAATTTCTTCGTTTGTAACAGCTGCTTTAAGCATTCTTACAGTACTTAAAGTTTGTTTGTCTTTTGCTTTCATCGCTTGTTTTAAATCGTTATTAAGTGTTTCTAATAGACTCAACGTGATTCCTCCCTAGACTAGAAGCGTTTCTTAGTTGTTTTACGCTTTCTTGCTGCTTCGGATTTCTTCTTACGTTTCACACTTGGCTTTTCATAGAATTCGCGTTTACGGTATTCTTGTAATGTACCTGTTTTAGAAACGGAACGTTTAAAGCGACGAAGAGCATCATCGAGAGATTCGTTTTTACGTACGACTGTCTTTGACATAGATATCCCTCCCTCCGAGCTTGAATGTAACCGTCTTTTTATGCATTAAGTTGCATCGTCGAACTGTCCTTGTTCATTATAACTAAAGTCTTTATCGCCGTCAATAAATCTTTTATAAAATATTTGAGATAATACAAAAAATATACTTTTTTTTAACAAATTAAGCATAAATCAATTGATCTAAATCAATAAACAGCTTTAATTTAACCCAAGTTCCGTTAATAGATTAGGATTAAAGGTATTTTCTTTAAACATCAAAATTTCTTTTTGATATGGTGATTGTTGATTTTTTTTATCTACACCTACATATGGTGTTTCTAATATTTTAGGTACCTTACTAAATCTTTCGTCATGTACAATACTATTTAATGCATCAAACCCAATTTCACCAAAGCCAATATTAGCATGTCTATCTTTATGACTTCCTTGAACATTTTTTGAATCGTTAATATGAAAGACTTTCAATCGATCAATTCCAATAATATCATCAAACTTTTCTATAACAGATTCAAAGTCATCTTTAATATTATATCCAGCATCACTAGTATGACATGTATCAAACGTAACAGATAATTTATCATTCAACTTCACACCATCAATCATTTGTGCAATCTGTTCAAATGTTCGTCCAACCTCTGTACCCTTGCCCGCCATTGTTTCAATAGCAATTTGAATTTTTTGGTCTGAAGTCAAAACTTCGTTTAATCCTTCAATGATATGTTTAATTGCAGCTTCATCTCCCGCACCTACATGAGCACCAGGATGGAGAGTCATTTGAGTAGCACCTAATGCTTCGGCCCTATCTATTTCAGCTTTCAAAAAATTGATTGCAAATGTAAAATTCTCTGGTTTAACTGTATTTCCTAAATTGATAATATAAGGGGCATGAACAACTATATCACTTAATCCATGTTCCACCATAAAGGCTTTACCTTTTGGAATATTCATCTCTGAAATATCTTTTCGCCTTGTATTTTGAGGTGCTCCCGTATAAATCATAAATGTACTTGCTCCATTATTCGAAGCCTCTTCGGCGGAACCAAGTAACATATCTTTTCCCTTCATACTAACATGTGATCCTATCAACATTATCCTTACCCCTTTTCGCATTTTAACTTGATTGTATTATAACATTGATTATAAAAAAAGATTTAGAATACTCACCTGACAGGAAGTTTTCTAAATCTTTTATATTTAAATTAAATCAACAAAATGAGCTCTAAATTTATAGTGTAAATGTGATCCTATTAAGAGGAACATTAATGTGATTGACCAAAATAGTAATAGTTGTGTTGGATTATTAAAAAACCAACCTTCGCTCAAGAAAGTTTCTCTAAACCCTGCGACTAAATAGTTAAACGGATTTATTTGTAGAATTCTAACAAAAACTTTAGGAAAACTACCAGAATTTAAATTGAATAAAATACCTGACATGTAAAATAAAACCCTCATAATCGATTGGAGTGCTATATAGTAATCACGAGCTAAAATTGAGATGGTTGAATTAAAAATACCGAAAGCAAATAAAAATGCAATCATACAGATAAAATAATAAATGTACTGTAACCAATACAAAGTGGGCGTTACACCTGATAATAATAAAACAATAATACTAAAACCGAACATAACCCAATACGCAGTCATTTGACTGACCATACGAATTGTTGGTAGTACGCTAACTGGAAATTTCATTTTAGCAACTAATCCAACTTTTTCATAAACACTACGAGACATACCAAGTACACTAGAATTCATAAACAACCATGGGGCGATACCCACCATCATCCAAGCAAAATAATTAACCCCATCTATCTGTTGTCCAGCGTGCAAGGCAACACCGAAAACAAGATAGTAAATACCAATTTGAATCATTGGGTTTAAAAACTCCCATGCAATTCCTAAATAATGACTTTGGTAACTTGCTCGATCTTCATATTTTGAAACTCGAAATATAATTGGTAAATTTTCAAATTGTTCTTTTATAATTGAAATAACTTTTTTCAATGTATTGACGCTCCTTATTTAAGTAAAATAATAATCTAGAACACGCTCTGTCGCATGCCCATCATTAGATGTATTCCATAATAAATTAAATGTTGCTAATTGTCTATCACTATTTTTGAATTCTTTATAAGTAGCAACTAGTTCACTCATTGTTTGCACAATCGGTCCTGGTACCCAGTTATTAAAATCCGATTGAATCCCAATACTACTTTCATAATTCTTTAAATCAAAACAATAGAATAAAACTCGTTCAGCGTTTGGCAATAAACTGAAATCAAAAATAACCGATGAATAATCTGTAATTAAACAATTTGTGATGACCAACAATTCTCCAGTTGTGTATTCATCCACCCATAAAATATCATTATTCTTAGATAATAATTTTTTAAAGGCAAGCTCTTTGTCCTTTAAATGCGGATGTAATTTAATAATTAACTTAGTTTCATCATTTAATAATTCTTGAATATTAGAAAAATCATCTGGTATTTCTAATATAACTTCCCCATTTATATCTTCTCTATATGTTGGTGCGTATAAAATGATTTTTTTCTTAATTAAGTCTGGGTGGCTACTAAAAATATTTTTTTTTGTTAATTTTATCCAATTGCTATCTTTAAATTTATCTGTAGCAGGGTATCCAAGTTCTAAAATGTGATTATCAGAAACATGATAACTTTTCTTAAATACTGACCCCATTTTAGCTGACGCTACAATAAAATCATCAAATTGATTATAGACAGATTGAAATCGTTTTTTATCTTCAGCTGATCGATCAGCTGTCTTAGGCTCATCCCAACCAAACGATTTAATTGCCCCATTTGCATGCCAAAGTTGAACAATTTTGGTTGTTTTTTTTGTATGCATTGTGGCTAAAAAAGCAAAATAATTATCGACAAAAATTAAGTTACTCTTAGAAATCAGAGGGATTAAATTTAATACGAAAGAAATATTTTCAGTAAATATTTTGGTTTCAATATTTAAGTCTTCGATATTCTTAATTTCTAACTTCATAGAAGGTCGATAAAAAATGATTAAATGTTGATTATTATCTAAACATCTTTGATTTAATTTCCGAATGAAGTCACTATTACCACCGAAACTCATTAAATAGCTGATATTAGTACTTTTTTTAGAGAAATTCAGTAACGAAAATAGTCTGATGAGAAATAAGTAGATTATCTTTTTAATTTGCATAACTTATTAATCCTTTAGTTTTATTTATAATGCTTGCTCATAAAAACGTCCCCATATCTGAACGTTTTCTGAGATACTAACAAATGCGACCGGGTCTGACTCTTCCATTGCATCATGTAATTCATTTTGTTCATATCTCGAAATAACGGTAATTAAAAGTGTCTTATCATCATGATGATAAGCACCCTCAACATCGTTAACAATTGTGATTCCACGACGCATATGATTTTGTATTGAATCAATCACACTCTTAGGACGACTCGTCACAATCATAACTTGCATTTTTTGTTGTCTTGTATAAACCATATCCATGACTCTAGCATTAACAAATAATCCCAATGCAGAATAAAAAGCATATGGCCAACCATAAATAAAACCGGCTGCTAGAACAATAAAAGCATTAAAAATAATATTAATAGTTCCAATACTTTTACCTGTTTTCTTTTTAATTGTTAAGCCAATAATATCTAATCCACCAGTTGAAATTCCATTTCTAAGCGCTAATCCAGTACCAAATCCATTAACAGCTCCACCAAATATCGCGCAAATAATAGGATCCGTTGTTAACGTTACTGGCGTAATTGCTTTGATCATAATACTTGAAAATACAACTGCTAGAAAAGTAAACACAGTAAAACGGTGACCAATTTTATTCCAAGCCAAAATGAACATTGGTACATTTAAAAGAAATAAGAGTAACGCAGTCGATATTTGAAATGGTGCATATCGACTAAGGAGGGTTGCTACTAATTGCGCTAACCCCGTAATACCAGAGGCATATATTTTTCCTGGTGTCCAAAAAAAGTTCATCGCAACCGAAACTAATATCGCATATATAAATGCTGTTGAAGCTTTGGCCGCGTATGAATGTTTCTTAAAAATTTGTTGCAGATCGTCCATGATCAAAAAACCTCACATTTCATTTTAACAAGTTACGAATATTATACCATTCATTACGGTCAGATACAGTTAGACATTTACTTATCAAGTAAATCTTAATCTATACAAAAAGAGTCTTTTCAAAATTCATTCGAAAAGACTCTTTTAACTTATTTAGATTTCCAGACAGATTGTTTAAATTGATTCCGTCCACCGTTTTCTTCCATAGCAAATCTTCTTGGATTCTTTTTATAAAACTCTTGATGATAATCCTCAGCAGCATAAAATGGACCTGCATCTTCTATAGTTGTAACAATTGGTTCTTTGAATCTATGACTATCAATCAATAGTTGTCTTGAAGTTTCCGCAATTTTTCTTTGCTCATCATTTAGTGTATAAATCACTGGGCGATATGAACTACCCCTATCTTGAAATTGCCCCATCGCATCAGTTGGATCTGTTTGTTGCCAATATATCTCAACAAGCTGAGCGTAATTAATTTTTTTAGGGTCAAATGTTATCTCAACTGCCTCAGTATGCCCCGTTGTTTCAGATACAACATCTTCATATGTTGGATTTTTAGTGTGTCCTCCTGTATATCCAGATACGACATTTAAAATTCCTGCTTGTTCTTCAAACGGTTCAACCATGCACCAAAAACAACCACCAGCGAATATTGCTTTTTCACTCATTATCATCATTCCCCCTCTTAATATATGATAATAATAAATCACTTAACATAATATTGATATTTTTATGCCTAAAAAAGACTAATGAGTTTAATCATTAGTCTTTTAAACGTCTATTTTAATTTATTTTCTTCAACTTTTAACGATAATTCATCTAATTGCTTACTTGCAACTAGACTAGGCGCATTCGTCAATGGCTCTGATGCTTTTGAATTTTTAGGGAACGCGATAACTTCGCGAATGTTATCTTTCTTTGCCAATAACATAGCAAATCTGTCTAACCCAATAGCCAATCCACCATGTGGTGGGAATCCATAATCAAGTGCATCTAGGAAAAATCCAAATTGTTCTTCCGCACTTTCTTTAGTAAATCCTAAAGCCTTAAACATTTTTTCTTGAATATCGCGTTTATGAATACGGATTGACCCACCACCCAATTCATAACCATTCAAAATAATATCATAACTTTGTGCATGTGCTTCATGTGGATTTTCATCAAGTAAATGAATATCTTCTTCATTTGGCATAGTAAAAGGATGATGCGCAGCAATAAATTTGTCAAAGTCTTCACTGTATTCAAATAATGGCCAATCAACAACCCAAAGGAAGGCGAATCTATTTTCATCAATCATATCCATCTCTTTGGCAATATCATTACGTAAGTAACCTAATGATGCACGAACAACACTTGCTTTGTCAGCAACAAACAAAATTAAATCTCCGACATTTGCACCAGCAGCTTCTTTAATTGCATCAACATGGTCATTTAAAAATTTAGCAATTGGGCCACTAAATCCTTCTTCAGTTACTTTTACCCAAGCTAACCCTTTAGCACCAAAACGTTCAATATAAGCCGTTTTAGCATCAATCGCTTTGCGTGAATACTTATCGGCACCACCAGGAATCGCAATAGCATTAACAAGTCCACCATTGTTTAAAGTATTAGTAAATACTTTAAAATCAATATCTTTAACTGCAGCAGACATATCTTTTAATTCCATATCAAATCTAATATCCGGTTTTTCAGAACCATATCTTGCCATTGATTCATTCCAAGTCATACGTTGTAATGGTAATTCGAGGTCAATATTTAAAGTATCTTTCATTACACGTTTTAATAAACCTTCTGTTAAATCTTGAATTTCTTCAGCAGACATAAATGATGTTTCTAAATCTATTTGCGTAAATTCAGGTTGACGGTCACCACGCAAATCTTCGTCTCTAAAACAACGAGCAATTTGGTAGTAACGATCAAATCCGGCATTCATCAATAATTGCTTAAATAATTGAGGTGATTGTGGTAATGCATAAAAATGCCCAGGATAGACACGGGAAGGTACAAGATAGTCACGAGCCCCTTCAGGTGTTGATTTTGTTAAATATGGTGTTTCAATATCAATAAAATTTTGATTATCTAAGTAGCTGTGAACAGATTGTGTAATACGGCTACGAATCATTAATGATTTTTGCATTTCAGGACGACGTAAGTCTAAATAACGATATTTTAATCTTGTATCATCTACAACATTAATATCATCTTGTATTTCAAATGGCGGTGTTTTTGCTTTATTCAAAATAACTGCATTATGAACTTCAACTTCAATCTTACCCGTTTTCATTCTTGGGTTGATTGCTTTAGCATCCCGTTGTGTCACTTTTCCTGCAACCTCAACAACAAATTCATTACGTAACTCTTCAGCAATCTTTAAAGCTTCGGAATCAAATTCTTGACTAAAAACCAGTTGAACAATGCCCTCACGATCACGTAAATCAATAAAAATTAAATTTCCTAAATCGCGTCTTTTTTGTACCCATCCCTTTAATGTAACTGTTTGACCAATAAAAGTTTCATCAACTAAACCATTGTATGTTGTTCTTTTCATTCTCCATCAGCCTCCATTTCTAATTTTAATGCCTTTTCATATACTTTCGAAAAATCAGTATATACATCTTCTAATTTTAATATAATTTCTTGACTTGTTTTCATATTTTTAAAATTCAAAGTTTGTGTTTCTAGTTCGCTCTCACCTAAAGTCATAACAAAATGAGCATTCATACGATTAGCAGATTTAAATTGACCTTTTGGTTTACGATTTAAATAATCTCTTTCAATTGAATAACCTGCCTTACGCATTGATTGCACGAGTTTTAGTGTTTCAGTATTCGTTTCTTCACCAATACCAACAACATAAACATCTAAACTTTGTTCAACGGGTAATTTTGCATCTTCAGCTTCAAGAACTAATAATAATCTTTCAATCCCCAAGCCAAAACCAATCCCTGGTGTTTCAGGACCACCTAATTGCTCAACAAGGCCATTATATCGTCCACCAGCACAAATGGTCGTAAATTTCCCACCAAATGCTTTTGAATCAGACATAATTTCGAAAATGGTATGGTTATAATAATCAAGTCCACGAACCATTGTTGAATCAACTTCATATGGAATTTCCAATGCATCAAGTAACACTTTTACTTGGTTAAAATGAGCCTGTGACTCTTCACTAAGGTAATCTAGAATTGATGGTGCATTTTTAACAATTTCTTGATCACCTTTATCTTTACTATCCAAAACGCGTAGTGGATTTTTTTCTAAACGTGCTTTTGAATCATCACTTAATTGATCAGCGAAGGGACGTAAATATGCAACTAATGCGTCACGATAATTATCACGACTATCATTATCTCCCAAAGTATTAATAGCTAATTTTAAATTTGTTAATCCAAATTTTGATAAGAAATCAATTGCCATTGCCATAACTTCAACATCAAGTGTTGGATTATCAACCCCAAAGGCTTCAACTCCAATTTGATGAAATTGACGTAAGCGTCCAGATTGAGGTCTTTCATAACGAAACATTGGTCCAATATAATACGTTTTAAATGGCTTTTGAATTTCTGGGCCATAAAGTTTATTTTCAACATACGCTCTAACAACTCCAGCTGTTCCTTCAGGACGAAGTGTTATATGGCGGTCACCTTTATCTTTAAAATCATACATTTCTTTAGTTACAATATCAGAAGTATCACCTGAAGTTCTTGAAAAAACCTCAAAATGTTCAAAAAGTGGTGTTCTAATTTCATCATATTGGTAACTTGAGAATATATTTCTAGCGGTTTCTTCAATATATTGCCATTTTTTTGAATCTGCTGGGATTATATCTGCTGTTCCTTTGGGACGTTGAAATTTCATTATAAATCCTCCTATTTGTGGCATTATATACAAAAAAGCACCCTCATCTAAATACGACAAGGGTGCTTTTGCACGGTACCACCTTAATTTTTTACTAATAGCTTAACGCAACTTAAACGACATGTGATTTAACCACACGCACCTCAAAAGTGTCTTTCGGTTAGCAAAAATGGTGAATATTTCAGCAAATTATTCACTCTCTATACAATTTAACTAACCTAATTTCTTTTTCATCGGTTTTAATATTTTATTAATTATAAAGTTACTCGAGTAACTCTCTAAAGTCAAGTACAGCTTAACTTACAATATTATTAAATTTGATTCTTACTATTGAACAAATATTTGGTATACTAATATTTAGATTCAATATCTATAGTTAAAGGAGTACATAAATGTCAACAAATAGAAAACATGGATTCAGCATAAACTGGCCAAGAGTCATTTTATTAATCATCATTTTTTGTACCCTATGTTTAGGTATTGTAAAAACGACAACTTATTTAAAAGAAACCGTTGTTACATCTGACAATATTAATGTACGTACCGGACCAAGTACGTCAAATAAAGTGTTAGACACTCTTAAGAAAGGTGAGCGTATTACAATTATTCGAGAAAAAAATAATTGGTCATACGTAAGTTTGCCAAATACTAAAAAAGGTTGGGTAGCAAACTGGATTCTTTCTAAAAAAAATGCCAAAGTGACTAAATTATCTGAAGCAACGATTGTTTTAGATCCCGGACATGGCGGTAACGATTCAGGTGCACTTTCAATCAAAGATAAACAAGAAAAAATCTACACGCTTCAAATTGTAAAAAAAGTAGCTTATCTTCTTAAGAAACGTGGCGCCAATGTGATTTTAACACGAGACTCTGATTCGTATGTAGATTTAGCCCCACGCGCTAAACTTGCAGAATCAAATAATGCAGATGCATTTATTAGTTTCCATTTTGATTCATCGCCTAATGATGATGAAGCAACTGGTTTAACAAGTTACTACTATAATAAGACAGCTGATTTAGCACTTGCAAATTCAATAAATGCCGAATTAAACGATACCGGTCTTGATAATCGTGGAACGGAATTTGGCGATTTTCTTGTTCTAAGAGATAATACACAACCATCCGTCTTACTAGAATTAGGGTACATTAATACAAAATATGACTTTAAGTTAATCCAAAGTAGCAGCTTTCAAGAAAAAACAGCAAAATCAGTCGTTGAAGGTTTAACAAATTATATCCAAAATAAATAAGACAATGCTTAACTATCATTGTCTTATTTTTGTATTAAATCAATTAATTTCAATACACGCTTATCTGGTTTTTCAACTGTTGAAATCATTTGATCAAAATCAAATAAATATCCCTTCATACCTGCATTATGCCCTGCAGCAATATCCAACTCCCGATCACCAATCATTGCTGCTTTCTGGTAATCAACTGCATTTTTTTCTGCAAGATAATTAAGTGACGCTGGATTAGGTTTCCTTGGAAATTTTTGATCTGAAGTAACAAAATCTGAAAACAAATGAATAATATTTGTTTCCCTAAGCATATCAATTGCGCTTTGATCCCTATGGGTTAATAAAAAGTTTTGTCCACCATTATCAACCACCCATTTACAAACTTCTTTTGCACCAGGAAATAATTTTGCATTTTTTTGACTCTGTCTTTCTAAATCATCATAGCTTACCCTCAATTGTTCAACATCTAAATTCAAATTTGTTTCTTGATAAATTTGAATTGCTTGTCTAACAGATTTTTCTCGCATAATTTTATAAATTTCTGTTCTAGTCGCAATTACATTTTGTAAACGTAACGCTTCTTGAAATGCCTTAACCATCTCAGGATAAGTATCAAAAAGCGTCCCATCAAAGTCCCAAAAATAATTATTTATCATTTTATACCCTCCAAATATTCTTTACACCAAAAAGATGTATTAGAGTTGATTCTAATACATCCTTTATTTTTTCTCTGTATCAAAAATAATTGTTACTGGTCCATCATTTATAAGTTCAACATCCATATCTGCTCCAAATTGACCTGGTTTAACAATAGTTACTATTTCAGCCAATTTTTGATTAAATTCATCATAATGTTCCTCAGCTAAATTAGGTTCTTCAGAATCTGTAAAGCTTGGTCTATTCCCTTTTTTTGTTGACGCGTACAAAGTAAATTGTGAAACAGATAGAATTTCTCCATTTATTTCTTGAATACTTAAATTCATTTTTCCCATATCATCTTCAAATAATCTGGAATTAGAGATTTTTTTTACCATATAATCTATCTCAGTAGATGTATCACCCGTCTTAAATCCCACCAATAAAAGATATCCTACATTAATCTGATTTAATACCTGACCATTTACCGAAACACTAGCCTTTTTAACACGTTGAACAACAATTTTCACTTCTTTAGTACCTCCATTAGAAAATTAATGAATTTTCCTTTTAACAGCATAAACGTCTTCAACACTTTTCAAAGTTTCCATAATTCTTTCTAATTGAACAATATCTTTTACGCCAACTGAAACATCCATTGTCGCAATTTTATTATTATCAACACGGCCATTAACTGAGCTTAATTGCTTAGTTGTATTATTCAATGATTGTAAAATATCATTCAAAAGTCCAGAACGATTGTACCCTTGGATTTCCAAATCAGATTGATAATTAGATTTATCATCCATGGTTTTATCCCATTTAACACTAATAATTCTTTCCCCGGACTCTTCAGCTTTAATAACATTAGGACATTCAGTTCTATGAACTGAAACACCACGCCCCTTTGTAATATAACCAATAATGTCATCTCCTGGAATAGGATTACAGCAATGACTTAATCGAACAAGTAAGTTATCGACGCCATCAATTACAACACCACCATCATGGCTACTTTTACGATTTTTTTCAGATACGTCTGGTTTTTTCATTTCTTTATGTTCTTCAAGGATTGCCTTCTGCTCATTAACTTGTCGAACTTCTTCTTCTTTAGAGCGAATATCTTCCGTTAAAGCATTGGCGACACCTAACGTTGCTACCTCTCCAAATCCAATTGCAGCATACAAGTCATCTGATTCAGACAATTGTCTTTTATCCAAAAGCTGTTTCATATTTTCTTTTGTAATGACTTTTTTAGGATCAAATCCTAAATCAATTAATTGCATCGTCAATAAATCTTCACCTTTAGCTGCATTAGCAACACGATCTTGTAGTTTGAAGAAGTGTTTAATTTTATTTCTAGCTTTATTTGTATGCACCAAATTAACCCAATCACGGCTTGGTCCTATTGAACTTTTACTAGTTAAGATATCAACAATGTCTCCATTTTTGACTTGATAATCTAATGGCACAATCTTTCCGTTAACTTTTGCACCCGTTGTATGATGTCCAATTTCAGTATGAATACTGTAGGCCATATCAAGTGGTCCTGCACCTTTGGGTAATTCAAAAACATCACCTTTAGGTGTGAATACATAAACGCGGTCACCAAAGATATCGCCTTTAACACTTTCCATAAAAGCAGAAGCATCATCAGTCTCATCTTGTAATTCAATAATTTCTTTAAACCAATTTAATTTTGTACCCGCGTCATCTTGCTGAACTTTCTCTTTCACACCTTCTTTGTAAGCCCAATGTGCTGCTACACCAAATTCAGCTATTTCATGCATCTCTTTTGTTCTAATTTGAACTTCAAAAGGACGTCCCTCTGGTCCGACAACAGTCGTATGCAGAGACTGGTACAAGTTAGCCTTTGGAATCGCAATATAGTCTTTAAATCTTCCAGGCATTGGTTTCCATCTAGAATGTATTGCCCCAAGTACCGCATAACAATCTTTAATTGATCCAACAATTACTCTAACAGCTAGGAGGTCATAAATTTGAGAGAATTGTTTATGTTGGTCTTTCATCTTTTTATAGACAGAATACAAATGCTTTGGTCGCCCATAAATTTCGCTTGAAACTTTTAAATCACTAATGGAAACTTTTATTTCTTCAATAGCTCCAGAAATATAAGCCTCACGTTCTTCACGTTTAGAATTCATCAAATGAACAATTCGATAGTATTGTTGGGGGTTCAGATAACGTAATGAACTATCTTCTAATTCCCACTTAATCGTACTAATACCTAAACGGTCTGCCAATGGTGCATATATTTCTAACGTTTCATTTGCAATTCGTCGTTGCTTATCTGGACGTAAGTGTTTTAACGTCCGCATATTATGTAACCTATCTGCTAATTTCACAATAATAACACGTAAATCTTTAGACATCGCTAACAATAATTTACGATGATTTTCAGCTAATTGCTCTTGATGAGATTTATATTGAATTTGACCTAATTTTGTTACACCATCGACAATTACTTGCACATCTTTACCAAAAAGTTCGCCTACATCACCTAAAGTAACTGGTGTGTCTTCAACAACATCATGTAAAAATCCTGCACTAACAGTCTCCGGATCCATTTTTAATTCTGCAAGAATACCAGCAACTTGTATTGGGTGCATTATATATGGTTCGCCAGACTTACGATATTGATTCTTATGAACATAGGTAGCAAAATCACATGCTTTTTGTACAAATGCAACATGTTCTTCATTCATATAGCTTTCAACGATTTCCAAAACGTCTCTAGCACTCCACATTTCTTCTTTTGTCATATCTACACACCTCTTTTTATATAAAATAAAAATACGCGATTCCATAATGCAGTCCGCGTACTCATGTATTCATAAAGTATTTGTATTATTTTTTTGAAATTCCCCATGTTAATAATGATAAACAAAGATAAATAATTGCAAAAAAGATAGTGATACTTTGAAATAAATGGCACAACACACCTATTGCAAAAATAACTGGAAAGAAAAAGTTAAAAATCAAACTATGATCATTTCTACCAATAATAACACCAATAATGATAGAAAAAATGACATTTACTATAAATAAAGAAACACCAATTTTTATAACATCGTTTGCATTAACTAAGGTCAGTACCATCGGGACCACAATTCCGATGGCAATACTTACCGTTAAGTACCATGCAGCTGTTATGCTTAGAAAATTTTTCAAAAATATTTCCTCATTTCGTTTTCTCATGCCTTACTTAACTTAATTCACTAACAAATGAAAGGCTCGCTAATAAGTATAACGGAGCAGTCTCTGCACGTAAAATTCTAGGTCCTAAGCCTACCTTTTGATAACCAGCTGTAGCTAACTTATCAATTTCTGATTTTGAAATACCACCCTCTGAACCAAATACCGCAATCATATTTTGATTAGGTTCAATCAAATCAAATGATTTTTTTAGTTGGCTAACCTCACCTTGTTTAGCAGATTCTTCATATGCAACAATCTGAATATCATAAGATTGTTGAAATATCTCATCAATTTTTTTAGCGTATGAAATCGTTGGAATTTTAGTTCGATGTGCTTGTTCTGCAGCACCCTTAGCAATTTTTTTTAAACGTTCAATTTTTTTAGCCTGCTTTTTTTGATCCCATTTTGCAATAGAAAAATCACTATTAAAAAATATAAAATGGGCAGCCCCCATTTCTGTACCTTTTTGTACAATCCAGTCTGCCTTATCTTTTTTTGAAAGAGCCGACGCAATTGTTACTTCTACTGGCAACTCAACTAATGTTTCTACTGTCTTTTGATAATCAAAAGTAGCTGAACTTTCAGTAACCTGTTTCATCTTTGCAACAACAACCTCTGTTGATTGCTTAACGAGTTCAACTTGATCACCAACAGCCAAACGCATAACTTTAATTGCATGATGAAAATCCTCATCTGTTAAAATTAACTCATCAGATTTCAAAAAATATCTCTGCATCTTTACTACCTAACCTTCCAAATCCATTTTAACTGCAATAATTGAGAACCAGTCACCCATATTTAAAATCTGTTGTATTTCAAATCCACCAGTTACCAGTGACTCCTTGATTAAATCGACTTTATCTGCAATAATCCCAGATGTCACAAAATGGCCACCTGGATTTAAATTTCTTCTAGCTTGCGGAATTAACGGTACAATAATTTCGGACAAAATATTAGCCACAATTAAATCAACCTTATTATCAATACCATTTAGTAAATCATTAGCTGCTACATGTATCTGATTTGCAATTGGATTTAAGTTGAAATTTAATACGGCAGCATCTACTGCAATATCGTCCAAATCATACGCATCAATATGACCAACACCAAGATGTTTTGCAGCAATACTTAAAACACCTGAACCTGTTCCAACATCAATCATAGATTCATTTCCACGTATTACTTGCTCTAGTGCTACCAAAGCTAGCCGGGTTGTGGGATGTGTTCCTGTACCGAATGCTTTACCAGGGTCTAAACGTATCACTTTTTCATCAGGTTGGACCACCTGATATTTCTCCCAACTTGGTACTATTGTTAGGAATCGGGTAACTCTAACCGGATGGTAGTATTGTTGCCATTCCAATCCCCAACCTTGGTCATCCACTTCATTCAATTCAATCAGACCACGTCCCGGATTAAGTCCAAAATCAGCTAATTGATTAACCCTACTCTGTATAGTTGGCAATATTTCAGGAATAAAAATAGTTTCAGGGAAAAAGGCAGAAATCTTTGCTCCATCATTTTGGTGCTCAACTGATGTAAAATCGTTCCCGTCTAAATTATCCTGCATTAATTTTTCAAAATCTTTTGAATCATCAATTTGGACACCTTCAGCACCACTTTCAATTAAAATATTAGAAACCGCTTCTACAGCTTCACTACTTGTTGAGATACTTACTTCTGTCCATTTCAAATTGAAATCCTCCTAAAATTTTGGATAAATTAATCGCATACTTTTTTCTGTACTTTGTGCTTTTTGAATTTTTTCAAAATCGCTAGCTGACCAACTTAGTTCAAAGAATTCAGCATCATCATCATTCAAAAAATCTAACAAATCACTTTGACCATTGTCTAGTACAATTTGTAAATAGTTAATAAATGCTGCTGCCTCTGAGCGTTCCCAACCCGATTTCCCTTGAAAGGGTAATGTTGTTAAATACTCTTTTTCAACTTCCTTTGAGTCAAAACGTTCTTCATCATAGAGTAATATAGCATCCCCAAATGAAATAATGGGTAATTCTGAGTTAACACCTTCAATATCAAGAATTGCTTGTTGTGACTTATTCTCAGCATAAAATGTGAGATCTACTGTAAATGTATGATCCTTTTTCTGCCAATCTAATACAATATCACCATCAAAATCAATTTTTGGTAATTCCTTCTTTAAATAATCAAACAATGTTTCTTGTGCCATACTATCACCTCATATTTTAAATAAATTTAAATTACATCAAATTTTGTTTAGTTCTCAAAGTTTATTATAAAGCATTGCATTCATTCATGCATTAATTAAAGAGGAAAACGATAACAATTTATCGCTTTTTTTGGTAAACTAAGGTTATTAAAATATTGGGGAGGTTTTATTTATGGGAAGAAAGAAAATGATTTTGGATTTAGACACTGGTATTGACGATGCATTGGCTATTGCCTATGCTCTCGCTAGTACCGAAATTGATTTAATTGGTATTGTAGGTTCTTACGGTAACCTGCAAATGCTAGCTGGTGTTCAAAACAGTTTGAACTTACTTAATTTATTAGGTGAATCAAATATTCCAGTTTATCTCGGTGAGAAACATTCAATCACGACTCAATCTTTTGATACTTTAGAAATAAGCCAAGAAATACATGGTATGAACGGTTTAGGTGACATAAAAATCCCTAAATCAAGCCAACCATACGCCTCAGAATCTGGAATCGATTTTATTATCGATTCTGCACATGAATTTCAATCAGATTTAATTATTGTGCCTACTGGTCCATTAACGAACTTATCATTAGCCATAAAAAAAGATCCTAAAATTGAAACATTAATTGGTAAAGTCGTTTTAATGGGTGGTGCTTTAACAATCCCTGGAAATGTAACTGCCGTTGCTGAAGCAAATATTAATCAAGATCCAGAAGCCGCAAATGAAGTATTCCAAAGTAAATTGCCTATTACAATGGTAGGTCTAGACGTAACACTTAAAACACTTTTAACAAAAAAAGAAACAGAGCTATGGCGTGAAATTGACAGTCCATCAAGTCGAGCTTTCGCCGATATTGTTGATTACTATATTAACGCCTATGCAAACCTAAAAACAAATTTAGACGGCTGTGCTTTGCATGACCCCTTAGCTGTTGCCGTTGCTATAGATGCATCTTTAGTCACTACTTTACCTATCAATATGAAAGTTGACACAGAAGCGCCTTTTTCTGGACGTACAATCGGTGACGAGACACGCCTAAATTCAAATCAAGCAACAACGGTTGTCGCTGTTGCCGTTGAAACCGAAAGATTCTTATCGACTTTTATGACACGTTTATCAACTTTATTTTCAAAAAATTAAATTTAACGGAGTTTACTTATGCAATATCTCGGTCCATTCATTCTTTCCATTTGGTTTATTATGACCACTATTATTTATATTTCTACATTTACGAAAAAAAAACGTCGAAAATTTTCATATAAGTCACTTTTTTTTGGCTCGTTAGCCTGGGAAAAAAATAGTCGTAACTGGCTATTGATACTGGGACTTTTTTCGCTTATTAGTTTAAATCCTATTACAGATACATTTATCTTTTTGATGATACTTGGTGGTTACATTGCTGTTACCTCATGTTTAAACTTATTCTTACATCATGGTAATCGCCGTCAAACTATTCTAATCATTATTCTTTCCTTCTTTTTAATTTTAGCAGCATTCTATCCTTTATTATCAAATTTTAAATAAGTAAAGATAGTTGCTTTAAATTAACTCAAAGACGATAATGTAAGCGTTAACTGTAATTTTAATAAACTTTATTATTCATACTACTATTTATTCAAGGGAGATCACTATGCCACATATAATCGGTGTTGATATTGGAACAACAAGCACGAAAGCAGTTTTATACGATCTTAAAGGTACCGTAATTGAATACGCTAATATTGGTTACTCACTTTATCAAGAAGAAAATGGGATGGCTGAACAAGATCCTGATGAAATTTATGCTGCTGTAACAAAAGCAATCACTGAGGTCAATAAAAAAGCGAACTTACGCCCCACTGATTTAAAAGGCGTTTCATTTTCAGCTGCCATGCACAGTTTAATTCTACTTGATAAAAATCATAAACCGTTAACTAGATCGATTACTTGGGCTGATAACAGAGCTAGCAAGTGGAGTGATGATTTAAATGAATCAGGTGTTGGTCATGAAATTTATCTCAAAACTGGAACACCTATTCATCCTATGTCACCATTATCAAAACTAATTTGGTTAAAGAATGATAAACCAGATTTATTTAATCAGGCAGCCTATTTTGTTGGTATTAAAGATTATATTTTATATCAATTATTTGATCGACTTGTTATTGATCATTCTTTAGCGTCAGCTACAGGCTTATTCAATATTTTTAATTTAGATTGGGATAAGCAAGCATTATCTGTAACTGGTGTCACACCTGAACAGTTACCAGAACTAGTTGAAACAACGTACCAACTATCCGGACTAAATACTGAATTTTCTAAAATAACTGGTATCCAACGTGATGTTCCTTTTATTGTTGGTGCAAGTGATGGTGTTCTATCAAACCTTGGTGTTAATGCTATCGAACCGGGTGTTGCGGCTGTCACAATTGGTACGAGTGGTGCCGTTAGAATGGTTATCGATCACCCTGTTACAGATCCTAAAGGTAGACTATTCTGTTATGCGCTCGCCAAAAATAAATGGGTCATTGGTGGGCCAGTTAACAATGGCGGTATCGTCTTCCGCTGGTTGCGCGATGAGATATTTACACCCGAAAAAATTACTGCTGAACAAATGAAAATTGATCCCTATGAAGTCATCACTCAAATTGCAGAAAAGGTTCCTGCCGGTTCCGATGGACTCCTCTTCCACCCCTATCTTGGTGGCGAACGGGCACCACTCTGGGATGCTAATGCTAGAGGTTCATTCTTTGGTTTAACACGTCAACATACACGTGCGCATATGGCTCGAGCTGTACTTGAAGGGATCGTTTTCAATTTAGACATGGTCATGTTAGCACTAACTGAAATTGCTGGGAAACCCACTAGAATCCAAGCAACAGGTGGTTTTGCCCAATCATCTTTATGGCGACAATTATTAGCCGATATTTTTGAACAAGAAGTTACAATTCCTGAAAGTTTTGAAAGTTCTTGTCTTGGCGCAGCTGTCTTAGGAATGCAAAGTTTACATTTAATTGCTGATCTATCTGCTGTTGAAAATATGATTGGTTCCATGCATGTCCACCAACCACAAAAAGAAAACTTTGAAGTATATCGTGAGCTATTACCTATATTTGTTCGAGTAAGTAGGTCATTAAGCGCTGAATATAAAAATATTGCTGATTTCCAGCGGAAACATTATCATCAAATCTAGTTTCATTGGGGGAAAGTTACTATGCCACTTTTAATTGTTTTTATTGGGATTCTCTTTTTACTTTTATTAATCATTAAATTTAAATTAAATACATTTGTTTCATTAATTATCACATCATTTGTTGTTGCCATTGGATTAGGGATGCCTTTAGATAAAATCACGACTTCTATCGAAAATGGTATTGGTAGTCAATTAGGTCATTTATCCTTAGTCTTCGGTTTTGGTGCTATGCTAGGTAAACTGGTTGCTGATTCAGGTGGTGCTTATCGGATTGCGACTACTTTAATTAACCGATTTGGTCGAAAATGGATTCAATTAGCAGTCGTACTTGCATCATTCATTATTGGTATTGCATTATTTTTCGAAGTTGGTATTGTTTTATTGATCCCAATCGTTTTTGCGATTGCTACGGAATTAGGAATTTCAGTTTTATATCTTGGGATTCCCATGGCAGCTGCACTTTCAGTTACTCATGGCTTTTTACCACCTCACCCCGCCCCAACTGCAATTGCATCAGCACTAAATGCTAATGTAGGGATGGTTCTTATTTACGGATTACTATTAGCTATTCCGGTAACATTGATTGCCGGTCCACTTTTCGCTATGATTGCAAAAAAATATATTCCTTCGGCATTTAAGCAAAAAGGAAATTTAAGCGCATTAGGAACACAAAAAGAATTTAAACTTGAAGATACACCTAGTTTTGCAATGAGTACTTTGACATCTTTATTTCCCGTTGTAATTATGGCTATTTCAACAGTTTACGACATGATTATTAATAAAGGGATAACACCAAAGAACCCTAACTCTATAGATTCCTTTTTCATGTTCGTTGGGTCTCCTGGCGTTGCCATGCTGCTCTCCCTTCTGTTCGCTATCTATTCAATGGGTATTGCCCGAAAGATCCCAGTCAAAGATATTATGGCTTCTCTTGAAGTTGCCATTAAACAAATTGCAATGCTACTCTTAATCATTGGTGGTGGAGGTGCATTTAAGCAAGTTCTTGTTGATGGTGGTGTCGCAGATGTTATCTCAAGAATGTTTGAATCCTCATCGTTATCACCATTATTGTTAGGCTGGTTAATTGCTGCACTTCTTAGAATTTCTCTTGGTTCTGCAACAGTTGCTGCATTAACAGCTGCCGGTCTAGTCAGTGGTTTAATAGCTGGGTCAGGCGTTGATCCTGCATTAATGGTTATCGCCATTGGTTCAGGTAGTTTAATTGCATCTCACGTAAACGATGCTGGTTTCTGGATGATTAAAGAATATTTTGATCTAACCGTTAAAGAAACACTCGCAACGTGGACCGTTCTTGAAACAGTCGTCTCTGTTTCAGGGCTCGGTGGTGTTATGCTTATTAACTTATTCGTATAAATTAATAAAAGGCTAAGTTATTTTAGATAACTTAGCCTTTTATTATGTTGTTAAATTTAGACATGTGTTAAAATAGACACCATTCTAAATTGAAATTATTGGAGGCAATATTATGGATTCACTATCTGCTATCTTATTATTACTTGGTGGCGTGGTTATCGCAAATGTGATTGCTGTTAAGTTTCCAAAAGTTCCACAAGCTTTTTATCAAATTGGTATAGGATTAGCGCTTTCTTTATTACCAAATTTCCAACATTTCGAACTTAACCCAGAATTATTTTTTATGATAATCGTTGCACCTATTATTTTCAATGAAGCCCAAAATACATCTAGAAGAGCATTAGCTAGAAATATTTTAACGACGCTTTCATTAGCCATCATTTTAGTTGGTGCAACAATAATTGTCACTGGGTTTTTAGTTCACTCAGTCTTACCTGATTTATCACTTGCCTTAGCATTTGCGTTAGCAGCGATTGTCACACCCACAGATACAGTAGCAGTATCTTCAGTGACAAAAAATTTACCGATTCCTGAGTCAATGATGAATATATTGGAAAATGAATCCTTGTTTAATGATGCATCTGGTATTGTTGGTCTTAGTTTAGCATTAACTGCTTTCTCTTCAGGTACTTTTTCTATGAACGAAGGTCTAAGTGCTTTTAGCACATCATTTTTTGGTGGACTCTTAATTGGTGCATTTTTAGGATTAGTATTCGTTAAAATAAGGTTAACGTTACTAAATTGGCACATCGAAGATACAGCAATTATGATTCCAATTGAAATAATAACTCCTTTTTTAATTTATTTTATATCTGAAGAATTAGGTTGTTCAGGTATTTTAGCAGTCGTTGCTGCCGGTTTAATTCATGGTGTTCAAAAAGATCGTTTACGGTTATCTTCAACTAAATTACAATTTATATCAAGTAGTATTTGGAAAGTACTTACAGATGCTTTAAATGGGTTTGTTTTTGTAGTTCTAGGTTTAACATTGCCTACTGTTACCTCGGATTTATTAAAAAGCTCAGGATTTAATTCACTAATTTTACTTGTTATTAGTATTGGTATTTACTTTATTATGACACTAATGCGTTTTCTATGGTCCCACTTCCTATTAAAAAATTTATCAACAAAAGACGATTTTACATTTGCCCTAAGTGGAATTCACGGAACAATTACACTATCCATGGCATACTCATTACCATTAGTAACTGTTTCAGGAATTGAATTCCCTATGAGAAATGAAATCATTTTTATAGCTGCATTAGTTATATTAATTAGCATGTTAGTTCCTACTTTCCTACTACCGCACTTAATTACCAAAAAGAATGAGATTACTATTTTAGAAAATATTGGTGAAATTCGTTCTAAGATGGTTATTTACACTGTTGAACAACTTAATGTCACAAATATTCCTAGTCCAGAAAGACAAACAGTAATTGAAACGCTATATAACCAACAAAATTTTTTAAAACGGCCTAAAAAGAGTGATTTTTATGACCTATTAGAAAAAACACAAGAAATTGAAGAAAATATTTTGCATGAATTATTATCGAGTGGTCAGGTTTCTGAAAAAACTGGTTCTTGGTACGAAAAGTATCTTGCTACAACTTATCAATCAACCCGTGGATTTTCACTTAAACATCTCATAATACACTTGAAATTCTATTCACTTCATTTATTTAAACATTTTGCTATTAAGAAAGGCGAAAAAGCGCTATCTCAGGTTACTGAAAATCAAAAAAATACTTTCAAAAAATATTATAATAATACAAAAGATGACTTTATTTTAATGGAGGAATCTAGTTATCAGGCAGCAATTACTTATTTAACCTCTATTACCACTGTTGACAATTCAATGGCCGTTACTCTGGTTAGACAATTTTTATCAGTTAGACACAGAAGAATGTTTTCAAATGAGACTGAACTTATCTTACAAAATAATATTTTTATAAATGCCTTTCAATTAGAATATAATTTTGTTCAACTTCAATTAGAACAAAAATTAATCACCCCTGCAACGGCAAATCTGTTAAGAGAACAAATTTCATACGATGAGATGGTTTACATGCAAAATAATGAAGCATACTTATCATAAAAAAAACGACAACCAGACTTTTCCGGTTGTCGTTTTTACTTATTTTTTCTTAGATTCTTCATCTTCATCAATTTTCAAGACTGCCATAAATGCTTCTTGTGGAATCTCAACATTACCAACTTGTTTCATTCGTTTCTTACCAGCTTTTTGTTTTTCCAAAAGTTTCATACGGCGTGTTCGATCTCCACCATACAATTTAGCTGTAACATCCTTACGGTATGCTTTAATATTTGTTCTTGCAATAATTTTTTGTCCAGCAGCAGCTTGAACTGGAATTTCAAACATTTGGCGCGGAATTAATGATCTTAATTTATTGACGATACCTTTTCCACGTTCAAAAGAAAAATCACGATGAACAATAAAACTCAATGCATCAACTGCTTCACCATTCAACAAGATATCAACTTTAATTAAATCACTTGGACGGTAACCCTCTTCTTCATAATCCAGGGATGCATATCCACGTGTATTAGATTTTAATTTATCAAAGAAATCAAAGATAATTTCTGATAAAGGCATATGATAAATAATATTTACACGGAATTCATCTAAGTAATCCATCGTCTCAAAAACACCACGTTTTTTTTGACAAAGTTCCATGACTGCTCCAACATATTCATTAGGTACCATAATACTTGCTTTCACATAAGGTTCGTTAATTTGCTTAATTGATGATGGTTCTGGCATTTCAGAAGGGTTAGAAACAATTATTTTCTCACCATCAGTTAAATCAACATGATAAATTACAGATGGTGCCGTTGTAATCAAATCTAACCCAGATTCACGTTCTAACCGCTCTTGGACAACATCCATGTGTAATAACCCTAAAAATCCACAACGGAACCCAAATCCTAGTGCTTGTGACGTTTCTGGTTCAAATTGTAAAGCAGCATCATTTAATTGTAATCTTTCAAGTGCCTCACGTAATTCATTATATTTTGAATTATCTACGGGATATAACCCACAATAAACCATAGGATTAATTGCACGGTAACCATCTAGTGCTTCAGTTGCTGGATTGTCAGCTGAAGTTACTGTATCACCAACTCGTGTATCTCGAATATCTTTAATTGCCGCTGTAACATACCCAACATCTCCGGCCATTAAAAAATCACGATTAACTGCTTTGGGTGACATAACCCCAACTTCAGTCACTTCATATTTTTTCTTACTATTCATTAATTCAATTGTGTCGCCAGGTTTTACAACACCGTCAACCACCCGAATACTCAAAACAACGCCACGGTAACTATCATAGATTGAATCAAAAATTAAAGCTTTCAATGGTTTTTTTAAATCACCATTTGGTGCAGGAATTTTCGTTACAATCTGTTCCAGCATCTCTTCAATACCAATACCATTTTTAGCACTTGCCAGAACGGCATCAGAGGCATCTAATCCGATAACATCTTCAATTTCTTTTTTTACCATTTCAACATTAGCAGATGGTAAGTCAATTTTATTAATAACTGGTAAAATCTCCAAATCATCATCAATCGCTAAATAAACGTTTGCGAGTGTCTGTGCCTCAACACCTTGAGCAGCGTCTACAACAAGTACAGCACCTTCACAAGCCGCCAAACTCCTTGAAACTTCATAAGTGAAATCAACATGTCCTGGTGTATCAATTAAATGAAAGATATATGTTTCACCATCTTTAGCAAGATAATGTAATTCAACCGCATTTAATTTAATTGTAATTCCACGTTCTCGTTCAAGATCCATCGAATCGAGTAATTGATTTTGCATCTCACGTTTAGTAACTGTATCAGTCATCTCGAGGATACGATCCGCAAGTGTGGATTTTCCATGATCAATATGTGCTACAATCGAAAAGTTTCGAATATGTTTTTGTCTATCTTGCATTTCTTCAAAATCCATTAATAGCGTCCTACTTTCTTGTTTCTATCTCTTCTGATTATAACAATCAACGCTACTAAACACAATTACAGTTCGCATACAAAAAAATAGAATCATCTTAGAAGACGATTCTATTTTTAACTTTATTTCTTATTTTTAAATTGATCTTTTAACTTATCAAATAAATTACCTTCGCCAACAACGTTTTTACCGCTAGCTGTAGCAAATTCTTTCAAAGCATCTTTTTGTTCTTTTTTAAGATTACGAGGTGTTTCAATATTAACCGTCACTTCTTGATCACCATTACCCTTACCATGTAATTTAGGCGCACCCTTATCACGTAATCTGAAAGTCGTTCCAGTCTGTGTTCCAGCGGGAATCTTCATTTTTACATCTCCATGAACGGTTGGAACCGTTACTTCGTCGCCCAATGCAGCTTGGACAAAGCTAATTGGAACATCAATGTAAATATCAGGACCTTCACGGTCAAATGTGCCACTAGCCTGAACTCTAAAGATAATGTATAAATCTCCATAAGGTCCACTATTTTCACCAGATTCACCTTGTCCTTGAAGACGCATCTGTTGACCATCTTCAACACCAGCAGGAACAGTTACTTTAACTTCATGTCTTTCATCAATATGGCCTGATCCATGACATGTATCACATTTTTCTTTAATCTCTTTACCTGTACCATGACAAATATCACATTCTTGTTCAGTCATCATGTTTCCAAGTGGCGTACGACGCTCAACTTGGATAGTACCTCGACCACCACATTTATGACATGTAATTGGAGAAGTTCCAGGTTTTGCTCCAGAACCAGAACAAGTAGCACATAGACTTTTACGATTGTATTTAATTGTTGATTCTTTACCAAAAACACCTTCATTAAATGTCAATGTCATCTCGTATTGCAAATCACGACCTGCTCGTGGAGCGGTTGGATCTTGGGAAGCACCACCACCGCCGAAAAATGAACTGAAAATATCTTCAAATCCACCGCCGCCAAATCCACCTTGTTGTCCTTGACCACCAAATCCTCGGTAAGCACCACCTTGAGACCCAGCTGAACCATATTGATCGTATTCAGCTTTCTTTTGTGGATCACCAACTGTTTCATATGCTTCAGTGATTTCTTTAAATTTATCTTCGGCACCAGCATCCTTATTAATATCCGGATGATATTGTTTAGATAACTTACGATACGCTTTTTTTATTTCTTCAGGTGACGAATCTTTAGTCACACCAAGTACATTATATGGATCTTTGTTCTCTGCCATTCCGTACCTCCGAATAACCTTTTTGGTTTTTATTGCTCTAAATAGGATAACATGTCTAACATGAAATAAAAAGCCAAAGTCCCAAAGGCCTTTGACTTTCTATCACACTCAAAATTTAGTAAAGATTACTTCTTATCTTCAGGGTTAACTTCTTCGAAGTCACCATCGACAGTTTCATCTTTAGGGTCTTTAGCCGTGCCTTCAGCACCAGCTTCACCTTGAGCTTCTTGTGCTTGTTGATACAATTTAACAGTTAAGTCTTGAACAATTTTATTCAATTCATCTTTCTTAACTTTCATATCTTCAACATTGTTATCTTCTTGAGCTTTCTTCAAAGCATCACGAGCATCTTCAGCAGATTTAATTTCTTCTTCAGTTACTTTACCTTTTAATTCTTCCAAAGTTTTATCAACTGAGAATAATAATTGATCAACTTCATTCTTCAAATCAACTTCTTCTTTACGTGCCTTATCTGCTTCTTCGTTTTCTTTAGCTTCATTAACCATGCGTTCGATTTCGTCTTCTGCAAGACCACCTGAACTCTTGATTGTAATTTTTTGTTCTTTGTTTGTGCCTAAATCTTTAGCAGAAACGTTAACAATACCATTTTTATCAATATCAAATTTAACTTCAATTTGAGGGATTCCACGAGGTGCAGCAGGAATATCATTTAATTGGAAACGGCCTAATGTTTTATTATCAGTAGCCATTGGACGTTCACCTTGTAAGACATGGATATCAACGGCAGGTTGGTTATCTGCAGCTGTTGAGAACGTTTGTGACTTGCTTGTTGGGATCGTTGTATTACGATCAATTAACTTAGTAAAGACGCTACCCATTGTTTCAATACCCAATGAAAGTGGTGTTACATCAAGTAAAACAACATCCTTAACATCACCAGTAATGACACCACCTTGAATTGCAGCACCAAGTGCAACAGCTTCATCAGGGTTAACTGATTGGTTAGGTTTGTGATCTGTTTCTTTTTCAACTAATGCTTGAACAGCAGGAATACGTGTTGAACCACCAACCAAGATAACTTGATCAATATCAGCATTTGTTAATCCAGCATCTTTTAAAGCATTTTGAACTGGAATACGTGTACGTTCAACTAAGTCTTGTGTAAGATTATCAAATTTTGCACGTGATAATGTTGCTTCTAAATGTAAAGGTCCAGCAGCACCGGCTGTAATAAATGGTAAGCTAATTTGTGCACTAGTAACACCAGATACATCTTTTTTAGCTTTTTCAGCAGCATCTTTAAGACGTTGCATTGCCATTTTATCTTTTGATAAGTCAATACCATTTTCTTTTTTGAAGGTCTCAACTAACCAGTCCATGATTTTTTGATCAAAATCATCTCCACCAAGTTTAGTATCACCGTTTGTTGATAGTACTTCAAAGACACCATCACCTAATTCAAGGATAGAAACATCAAATGTACCACCACCTAAATCGAATACAAGGATTTTTTCATCTTTTTCAGTATTTTCAAGACCATATGCTAAAGCAGCAGCAGTAGGTTCGTTAACAATACGTTCAACTTCTAAACCGGCAATTTTACCAGCATCTTTTGTAGCTTGACGTTGTGAATCGTTAAAGTAAGCAGGAACTGTAATAACAGCTTGTGTTACTGATTCGCCTAAGTAAGCTTCAGAATATTCTTTGATGTATTGTAAAATCATAGCAGAAACTTCTTGTGGTGTGTATGATTTTCCTTGAATATCTACTTTGTAGCCTTCTTCTCCCATGTGACGTTTAATTGATGCAACAGTATCAGGGTTTGTGATTGCTTGGCGTTTAGCAACTTCACCAACTTGAGTTTCGCCATCTTTAAATGAAACAACAGATGGTGTTGTACGATTTCCTTCTGGGTTTGTAATAATTTTTGCTTCTTTACCTTCTAACACAGCAACAGCTGAGTTAGTTGTTCCTAAATCAATTCCTATAATTTTTGCCATAATTTATCTACCTCTTCTTATATTATTATTGAGCGACAACGACCATTGCTGGACGTAACACTCTATCTTTTAATTTATATCCTTTTTGAAGGACTTGAACAATTGTATCTGCTTTTTGATCATCAGAAGCTGGAACTGTTTGAACTGCTTGGTGAACATTTGGATCAAAAGTAACGTCATCAGTTGCAATTTCTATAACGTCATTATTAGTTAATGCTTTTTGTGCATCTTTATAAACTAATTCAATACCTTTTTTAAGTTGTTCGCCACTCTCAGTGTCAACCTCAATTGCCAATGCTCGTTCCAAATTATCGATAACTGGTAGAACATCTTTAGCTAATGATTGCCCGCTATACTTTAAGAGTTGTTCTTGTTCTTTCTTAAAGCGTGTATTCATATTTGCCATTTCGGCTTCTGCTCGTAAATATTTATCTTCCATTGTGTCTAAACTAGCTTGTAACTCAACTAATTTATCTGCATCAGAAGGCTTTTTACTAAATTTTTCTTTTACTTTATCAGTAACAGAACTTTTTTTCTCATTTTGATTAGTTGCTTCACTAGACTGATGTTGCTCTTGTGTAACATCTTCTTCAACTAAATCTTCTTTGGCATCTTTAACCACACACAACACCCCTTTTCTTATTTATCAAATTGTTGATAATAATCTAACAATTTTTTAGCAAGCTCATCACTAAATGCATCTAATAAACCAATCATTTTTGAATATGGCATATTTGTAGGACCCAATAATGCGATAACCCCTTGACCATGGTCACTAACATCATAACTAGCTGATATAAGACTATAGTTATCAAGTAATTGGTTCGTTAATTCCTCACCAATTTTAATTTGAATAGGTTTACCTTGAATTCCAATTAATTCACCAATATTCTTGTTATTTGATGTGTCTACTAAATCATATAATGATTTTAATTCATCCACGTTACTATCGGTAGCAAAATCTAATATATTAGATTTACCGCCAACAAAAACTTGTTCACGTGCTGCCTGCTTTAAAATATTACCAAAAATATCTAAAATACCAGCTGGCCTACGCATATAATTAACCAACATAACTGGGATACTTGTTCTTAACTTCTTAGAAATTTCAGCTAATGACAACCCAATTAATTGGTCATTCAACAACCTTGTTACGGCTTCTAAATCTGATCCGTTAATCGATTTAGGAATACTGAATGTCTGATTCTCAACAACGCCACTACTCATCACAAGAATAGCCATAATTCGATGATTTCCTAATGGTACTAATCGAAAACCTTCGAGACGACTTTCCATTGTTTCAGGTCGTAAAGAAATCGCTGTATAATTTGTTAAGTCCGAAAGAATCTTAGTTGATTCTGCAAATATTTCATCAATCTTTTGAAAATGAACACCAAGAGAATTTTGAATATTCGCTAATTCCGCTGCTGGAACAACGCCGGGTTTAACAATGTGATCAACATAATATCGATAACCTAAAAATGAAGGAATTCTACCAGAAGAAGAATGTGTTTTTTTAATTAACCCATTATTTTCCAATGTCACCATTTCATTTCTGATAGTTGCTGAACTTACATGCATTGGTAAAAAATCAACGACCGATTTAGAACCAACAGGTTGACCAACCTCTGTATATACTCTGACAATTGCTTCTAACACTAACATTTGTCTTTCTGTTAGCATGATCAATCACCTCTTTTTAGCACTTAACACAATGGAGTGCTAAGACAACTATTAATATACTAAATGTTGAGATTATTGTCAAGGAATGCACTCACTTTTTTAAAGAAAATGGCTGACTAAATATATCCTATTTAGTCAGCCATTAAACCAATACTTATATGTGTTGGTCAAAATAAGTATTAGTATTTTTTTTATCTTTATTTAATTGCGTAATTAATCCAGGAATACCTTCAAATTTAACTTCACTTCTCAAATATGCTAACCATTGAACCGTAACAATTTGGCCATAAATCATCTCGTTGAAATCAAATAAATTTATTTCGACCGTTAATTCACGATTTTTTCCAAACGTTACGTTGTAGCCAATAGATGCCATCCCACGATACCAGACATCACCAACCTGAACGCTAGTCACATATATTCCGGGTCCCGGAATTCGAATGTGTTCATTGAATTCTAAATTTAATGTTGGAAAGCCAAGTTCTCTACCTCTAGCTTCACCGTGAACAACTTTACCAAGTGTTTCATATTTATAGCCCAATAACTTATTAACATCGCTAATATGTCCGTTATCAATTTCCATTCTAATTCGAGATGAACTTATCTTTTGATGATTCGTCGCTAATTCAGGCACAGTAATAATTTCAAATTTTTGATTAGCATATAAAGGTAGTGTATCCATATTTGCGATATCTTTTTTACCATACGTATAATCAAATCCTGCAACTACTACCTTTACATGCAATGCAACCATATATTTATCGACAAAATCTTGTGGTTCCATTTTTGCTAAACTATTATTTAGCGTTAAAATATAAAAAATATCAACGCCTAATTGCTTCATTAATAATATTTTTTTTTCCATAGACGTTAAATATTTTACACTTTGTTCGGGTGCTTTTTGAAATTGTACTGACGGATGCTTATCAAATGTCATTACTGCAAGTTTAATATTTTTTTCGTTAGCTTTTTGCTTAGCTTCTTGTATTACTTTTTGATGTCCTAAATGAACACCGTCAAAAAAACCCATAGCAAGTGAAATAGAATCATTACTAATTTCGTTAGGGTTATACGGTTCAGTTAAATAAATAACTTTCATGTTCCAATATCTTCCTTTATCCTAAATCAAACATTGTCTCAGACTGATAACGATTTTTTTCACTATTCAATCTGTATAAACATCTAATTTTATTTTCATAAACTAGAGAAACTGTTGGCTCATTATTAAACGAATCAACTGCTAAAAATCCACCATTTTGGACAATAAGCCACTGTTCAGTTGTTAATTCATACCTTTTAAATGATGTTAGCGCTGTATCAATTGGATATAACAACGATTCTAACGTCCCATTGACTTTAGCCTCATTTAATTGGTCCAGGGTAAACGCCTTATCAATTCTAAAACCGCCGCTTTCCAGTCTAGTCAGGTCGGACATAACTGCAGGTACACCTAATTTTTTACCGAGATCAACAGCTAGCGTCCTAACATAGGTCCCTTTTCCACATGCAACTTCAAAATAAATTTTTTGTCTTTTATTTTCTAAATCATATTCTGTAGCTTTCGTTTGAATAAATGAAGTCACCGTTATTTGTCTTTCTGGACGTTCCACTGTTTCACCTTTACGAGCGTAATCATATAAGCGACGTCCGTTTACTTTAACAGCTGAGAACATTGGTGGAATTTGAATCATTGTACCTGTCATCTGGTTCATAACATCATCAATTTCTTCCGATGTGAAAGGATCTATAATCTCTTTTTCTTCGATTATTTCGCCATCTAAATCTTCAGTTTCTGTAGAGAAACCAAGTGTTATTTCACCCGCATATACTTTGCCAGAATTCATCAAATAGTTTACTGTTTTTGTCGCTTTACCAATACAAATCGGTAGAACACCATCAACATTTGGATCAAGAGTACCTGAATGACCAACTTTTTTGGTTTGAAAAATGCCACGACACTTAAAAACACAATCATGACTGGTCATACCACGTTCTTTGAATAGTGGAATAATTCCGTCCATTGTCTTACCTCCGTTAATATACTTTTAACAGTATATCATAATCAGTAAAACAAGGGATATCGATTCTAATTTTTATAAATATTGAAATTTCTATTTAAGAGATAACTATCTATCATCATTCCTAAATACCTATTTACCAACAGTTTTAGCTACGTTATTATTCACAAAACTTCCCATAAACATCATAATTTTTTATTCTTTCCATAACGTTATCCATTTCTTTTTGTAGTGCAGGCCGATTTTTATATTTCTTTTTCAAACCCTCACAAAGAGATATTGCTACTTCCTCATCTCCAAAGTTATTATACCGTAAAATATAATCGCCAATATTTTGATAGTCTTTTCTATTTTTAGCTTTAACTATTAAATCTTTAACTATGCTTTCAAACATCATGTTAGCTTCTTTGGGATATAGTGGGTAAATATATTTTCCATAATTCATAAATAAATTCAGATTTTTTTTAATTAATTGTAGCAAAATGGTAGCTTCGTTTTCATCTGCTAATATCTGTGCAAGTTGCCAATTATCAAGTGTTTTAGAAATGTTTTTCAGAATATCAGGGTATTCAGCTTTCCAAAATCCATTATCAACTAAAAGCTTTTTTAATTTTTTATAATCGGAATCATTGCCTTTATATAATGCCTGTTTTAAATACTCAATTCTTTTTTGAACTTGATTTGTCTCCTCATAGATAGTATCTAGTCGAGTATACCAAGGTTGTAAATATTGAATATTTTTATCATTATCTGTAATTAATTTTTTTAGTACTAATTTTTCTGCAACTTCATAGTCTTTTCTTGAAACAGCTAACTCAACTTTAAACATTCTAACATCATCAATATCTAAATTATTATTAATAATTTCTTCTGCTTCTTTAATTTTATTTACTTGGAAGAACAATTTAATTTTAAATAATAAATATTTACTTTTCCTATCTTGTTGTGTATATTCATCAAATCTTGTACTAATTTTATCGGCAATTTTCAATACTTTATCCGTATTTTTTGTATTTAGCAAAGGAAGAATGAGACTGAGTAAATCAAAATCACTCACCGCCCATTCATTCCAAAAATTTTTTTTAGCATATCGAATAACATTCGTAACAATTAATTTTTTCTTTTCATCTGCCCCATCTTTAACAGACAGTTTTTCTACATAAATCCGTATTTTAGAAAGTATACTCTCTTGCTCAATCATAAACCCTAATTCTGTATACTCACTGACCTTTACTAATTGTTCTAATAAATCTAATAATATTAACATAGGTGCTTTTAAATAATTTTGACTAAATCTCACGTCACAAATAGAGAGCAGATTATCGACTACTTCACTAATATTGTCGTATCCTCTCCACGAAACATACCCTTGTTTCCTATTTTCATAAATAATTTCTCGAATTCGTTCCTTTGCATCTTCTATTTCTTCTTCTTCATCCAAAAATCCCAAATCAGCTAATATATCATTCTTTATTTCGTATTTATTCTCAGTATATTTTGTTAGTAATCGAATTAATACTTCTTTTGACTGTGAAGTTAATAATTCTTTATATTGCTCTGAATTCAAATTAGTACCTCTTTCTAATATATATTTTGAAAATTAAATTAATTTTTTAAAGGAAATTACCACACTATCTAATGATTGTTGAATAGTGGTATAAGAAAAATTCATAATTCTTCAAATGAATTAGTATTCAACTACACCATATAATCAAAGATATGAGATACCAATACTTACAACTAATTTTACTTGATTACTATTAAAAATAAAAGATATGATTATATTATAAGATAATATCTCCATTGATGAGGAGAAAAAAAGGCCTAATCACTAAGGATTAGGACCTTCATAAAGTTATCCATCAACAACAGTTTAAATAGAGCAACAAACGGTATCAGGATTTTTATTTTAATATTCAGAATCTATCTTTTTAAGTAATTGATCAATTTTATCACCATATTGAACTGACTCATCTCTTACAAAAACCAATTCTGGTGTTTTATAAATTGATAATCTTGATCCAAGTTCACCACGAATTAATCCAGAAGCTTTTTCCAAACCACGTTGTGTTTTTTGTGCATCTGATGCCATATTTGACAATATACTATAGTAAATTGTCGCCTGTTGTAAATCACCAGTTACATTAACTCCCGTAATTGTGACACCTTCAACTCGAGGATCTCTCACTCGTTTTAAAAGAATATCATTAACTTCTTTTTGAATTTCTTGTGATAAACGACCTACACGGTAATGTTGTGTCATTTTATATCCTCCTATAGTTGTTATGAATTATTTAACTGGAACTTCTTCCATAACGTAGGCTTCAATTTGGTCGCCTTCTCTAATGTCATTGTATTTTTCAATCATGACACCACATTCGAAACCTTGTTTAACAATTTTAGCGTCATCTTTAAAGCGTTTCAAGCTTGCTAATTTACCTTCATAAATAACAATACCATCACGAATTAAACGAACGCCGCTATCTCTTTCGATGTAACCTTCAGTGACGTAAGCACCACCAATTGTTCCAACTTTTGTAACTTTATATGTTTCACGAATTTCAACTTGTCCAGTTATTTTTTCTTCAAAGACTGGTTCAAGCATTCCCTTCATAGCCGTTTCAATTTCTTCAATTGCGTTATAAATAACACGATGTAAGCGAATATCAACTTCGTCAGATTGTGCTTGAAGTTTAGCTTGAGGTGTTGGACGAACATTAAATCCTATAATGATAGCATTACTTGCTTCTGCCAAAGTAACATCACTTTCAGTAATTGCACCAGCTGCTTGATGAATGATATTAACTCGAACACCTTCAACATCAATCTTCTTCAAACTTCCTGCAAGAGCTTCAACTGAACCTTGAACATCTGCTTTAATAATAACAGCAACTTCTTTTAATTCGCCTTCTTTAAGTGAATCAAACAAGTTATCAAGTGTTACATGCGTAACATTTCCACGTTCTTTTGTTAAAGCACGTTTAGCACGTTCTTCACCAGCTGCACGAGCAGTTTTTTCATCATCAAAGACAACGAAACGATCGCCAGCACCTGGAACATCATTCAAACCAGTAATTTCTACTGGTGTAGCAGGTTTAGCTTTATTAACTTGACGGCCTTTATCATTTGTCATAGTACGGACACGTCCGAAACTATTACCAACAACAATTGGATCACCAACTTTTAACGTACCTTGTTGAACAAGTAATGAAGCAACTGTTCCACGGCCTTTATCAAGACGAGCTTCAATAACAGATCCAATACCCTTTTGTTTTGGATTTGCTTGTAATTCAAGAACTTCGGCTTCAAGTAAAATCATTTCTAATAATTCATCAAGGTTTGTGCCTGTTTTCGCTGAAATTTCAACGAAAATAGTATCACCACCCCAACTTTCAGGAATTAATTCATATTCAGCCAATTGTTCTGTAACATGAGCAGGATTAGCACCGGGCTTATCCATTTTATTAACAGCAACAATAATAGGTACATTGGCTGCTTTAGAATGATTAATTGCTTCAATTGTTTGAGGCATAACCCCATCATCAGCAGCAACAACTAAAACAGTGATATCAGTAATATCGGCACCACGAGCACGCATATTTGTAAATGCAGCATGTCCAGGTGTATCTAAGAATGTAATTGTTTTATTATCATGTTTTACTTGGTAAGCACCAATATGTTGTGTAATACCACCAGCTTCACCATCAGTAACATGTGTATGACGTAATTTATCAAGTAAGGTTGTCTTACCATGATCAACATGTCCCATGATTGTAACAACTGGTGGTCTTGAAACAAGATTATCTTCATTTTTAATTTCTGCATCAAACATTTTATCAATATCAGCAACATCTACATCGATTTTAGCTTCTGATTTAATACCATATTCTGCTGCTAAAATTTCAATTGTATCTGTATCGAGTGTTTGATTTTGGTTAACCATTACGCCTAACATAAATAATTTTTTAATAATTTCTGCTGGTTCACGATGAATCTTTTTAGCAATTTCAGCAACATTAGTTGCAGCATTGTAATATAAGATTTCTGGTAATGGTTTATCTTTTCTGGGTGATACAGGTGGTTTTGGTGTCGTTGAACGACGGTTTTTCTTATTTCTGTTACGTTTGTTATAAGGATTATTCCCATAACGGTTATTATTATTAAATCTCGAACGTCCTTGCTGATTAGCATTACCATTATTAGCAGTTCTAGCACTTGATTGTGTACTATTTTGAGGACGATTTGCTGGCTTTTCATTTGTTGTCTTTGGTGCAGCGTTAGTTGTTCTTGCTACTGGTTTTGAAGCTACCTGCGATGATTTTTGAGCAACAGGTTTACTATTCGTTGTTTTAGCAGGTTGTGCTGGTTTCTTTGCAACAGGTTTTGCTACTGGTTTTTTCGGTGTTGCATTAGATACAGTTTTTTCAACCATTTTCTTTGCAGCAACTACTTTAGCAGCGCCCTTTTTAAATTTATCGCGAATCTGACGTTCTTCATTATCACCAATAGTTGACATATGATTTTTAACATCAAAACCTTTTGTCGTTGCAAAATCAATAATATCTTTAGTATTTAATTCTAGCTCTTTAGCTAATTCATAAATTCTTTTTTTTCCCATATTTGCATGCTCCTTCTATATATCCATTAAGTCACACATCCTTCTGCTAAAACCTTTATCGGTAATAGCATACACTGTGCGCTGTTGTCCAACGGCCTCACTTAAACTGGCTTTTGAAAATCCAACATATAATTTAACATTATAGCTGTTGCACTTATCTGTTACTTTTTTTAAAGTCGCTTGTCCACAATCTTCAGAAAGAATAACCAATTTAGCTTTATTCTTCCTGACAGCATTCAATACTAGTCCTTCACCAGTCACCAACATACCTGCGCGTCTGGTCAAGCCTAGCATTTGTAAGAATTTTTGACTATTTTTCATCTTTAAATAATTCTCGTCTAGCTACCTGATGGTCAACATATTCGACAAGTTCTTCATAAAATGATTCGTCAATCTTAATACCGAATGCTTTATTGAATGTTCTTTCTTTTTGAGCCTGCTTCGCCACATCTACATCAAGAAAAATATATGCGCCACGCCCTGGTTTCTTACCTGTTGGATCTAAAGATACTTCATTTTCTTTATTCTTAACAACACGAACAAGTTCTTTTTTAGGTTTCATTTCACCCGTAACGATATCTTTACGCATTGGAATTTTACGATTAATCACTTTAATTTGCCTCCAAATCAATTACCGATCAGTTTTAATCGGCTTATTTGTTTGTTTCAGAAACTTCTTTTTCTTCACTACTGTTAACCATATCAGATTCAGATTTAATATCAATTTTAAACGTTGTTAATTTTGCAGCTAATCGTGCATTTTGACCTTTTTTACCAATTGCTAATGACAATTGGTGATCTGGCACAACTACAGTACAAGCATGATCATTTTCTGGATTAAAGACAACATTGACAACTTCTGCAGGATTCAAAGCATTAGCAATGTATTTTGCAGGATCTTCATTCCATTCAACAATATCCATATTTTCGCCTTTTAATTCATTAACAATAGTTTGTACACGTTGTCCTTTAGGACCAACACAAGTACCAACAGCATCGATATCTGGATTATTCGAACGAACAGCTACCTTAGCACGGTCACCTGCTTCACGAGCAATTGATACAATTTCAACTGTTCCGTCATATATTTCAGGAACTTCTTGTTCAAATAATCGTTTTAGCAAGTCAGGATGTGAACGACTAACAAAAACTTGAGGGCCTTTAGCAGCATTCTCAACTTTTGTGATATAAACTTTAATTCGATCATGTGGATTAAAACTTTCACCAGGAATTTGATCAATCTTAGCTAAAACAGCTTCCACTTTACCTAAATTAACATAAATATAACGATTATCATGACGTTCTACTTCACCGCTAACGATTTCATTTTCATATTGAATATATTGATCATAAACAATACTACGTTCAGCTTCACGAACACGTTGCATGATAACTTGTTTAGCAGTTTGTGCAGCAATTCGTCCAAAATCCTTAGGTGTAACTTCAAATCGAATTGAATCGCCAACTTCATATGCTTTATTAATCTCTAAAGCATCTTGCAAACTAACTTCAAGACGTGAATCAAAGACTTCTTCGACTACTTCTTTAACCGCATAAACTGTAATATTACCTTTTTTTGAATCAAACTCTACTTCAACATTTTGTGCTTGATTGTAATGACGCTTGTATGCAGAAACTAATGCTGCTTCAATGGCATCAATAATAACTTCTTTTTTAATACCTTTTTCTTCTTCTAACACTGTAAGTGCACTTAATAGTTCTTTACTCATCTTTAATTTACTCCTTTATAAAAAGCTACTTAAAATTTGATAGCTAAGCGCGCCTTAGCTATTTTTTGACGAGGAATAACGATCGTTCTCTTACGCGTTTTGTCCATATAAACAACTGTTAATTCATCAGCTGTTAATTCCGTTAAGGTACCTTGAAAAATTTTAGCGTTATTAATAGGTTCATATAGTGAAATATTAACGTATTCATTCAAAGCTCTTTCATAATCTTTTTCCTTTTTCAAAGGTCTTTCAGCACCAGGTGATGAAACCTCTAAAAAATAAGCTTGTGGAATTGGATCAGGATTAATCTCATCTAATTTTTCACTTAAAATATCACTAACAGCAACACACTCTTCAATTTTAATGCCTTCAGGTTTATCAATGTAAACTCTTAAAAACCAACTTGGGCCTTCTTTAACAAATTCAATGTCCACCAATTCAATATTCTGTTCATCAACAATTGGTTGAACTAGCTCTGTGACAGTCTCTATAACAGTACTCACACGTTACCCTCCTTACATTTTCCCAATAAAAAGAGTGAGCATCGCTGCTCACTCAAACAAGATATCAAAATACTTTCTTTAATATAGCATAATTTTCTGAAAACATCAACAAACTGCTATGTTCTCACTTTTTAGAAAAAGACATCATCAAAAATAGATAGTTGATTTTCATCTGGTAATGCTTTTAAAACATTATTTTCAGTCATATACTCAATTAATGACTTAGAAACTTTACCACGTTTAGCTAAATCTTCTTTAGATAAAAATGGGCGTTCCTCACGAGCAGCAATAATTTGCTTAGCAACGTTATTACCAAGACCTGGTACAGCTCTAAATGGTGCAATTAACTTATCACCATCAATTATCCAATTTGAATCATCTGATTTATCCAAATCAATCATCCCAAATTGGAAGCCACGTTCAAGCATTTCATTGCTTAATTCAAGGACCGTCAACAAATTTTTCTCTTTTGTTGATGCATCCATCCCTTTATCATTAATATCTTTCATTGCTTTTTTCACTGCTTCTTTACCATGCGACATTGCGACTAAATCAAAATCATCTGCTCTAACACTGAAATAAGCACAGTAATATAACATTGGAAAATAAACTTTATAGTATGCAATTCGTAAGGCCATCAAAATATACGCAGCAGCATGTGCCTTAGGGAACATATACTTGATTTTTAAACATGCTCCGATATACCAATCTGGAATTTTTGCTGCTTTCATCTCAGTTTGATAATCATCTGAGATACCTTTTCCTTTTCGAACACCTTCCATAATATTAAAAGCGCTACCAGCTTCCATACCCATATGAATAAGCCCCATCATGATATCATCACGACAGCCAATAACTTCCGGCATCGTGATTGTTCCATTAGAAATAAGTTCTTCAGCGTTTCCCAACCACACATCTGTACCATGTGATAGACCAGAAATTTTTAATAGTTCAGCAAATGTTTTAGGTTTTGTTTCTTCTAGCATCCCTCGAACAAATCTCGTTCCGAATTCCGGAATACCTAATGTACCTGTTTTTGAGAAAATTTCGTCGCTAGTAACACCAAGTACTTCAGGCCCTTGGAATATTTGCATAACGCCCTTATCATCCGTAGGGATTGTTTTTGGGTCAACTCCTGATAAATCTTGTAACATTCTAATCATGGTTGGATCATCATGACCCAAAATATCTAATTTCAAGATATTATCGTGGATAGAATGGAAATCAAAATGGGTTGTTTTCCATTCGGAAGTTGAGTCATCTGCTGGATACTGGATAGGTGAAAAATCATAAACATCCATATAGTTAGGGACAACTAAGATACCACCAGGATGTTGACCGGTCGTCCGTTTAACGCCAGTTGACCCCTTAGCAAGTCGATCTATCTCCGCATTTCTAAACGTTGCTCCAGTATCACGTTCATAACCCTTAACATAACCATAAGCCGTTTTATCTGCAACAGTACCAATTGTTCCTGCACGGAAAACATAATCTTCCCCAAATAAAACTTTCGTATAATTATGCGCAATTGCTTGATAATCACCCGAAAAATTCAAATCAATATCAGGAACTTTATCACCATAAAATCCAAGAAAAGTTTCAAATGGAATATCATGTCCATCTTTATCTAATGGTGTACCACATTTGGGACAGTCTTGGTCTGGTAAATCAAATCCAGACCCATATTCACCTTTTTCATAAAAATGTGTATATTTACATTTAGGGCATCGATAATGAGGTGGTAATGGATTAATTTCTGTTATTCCAGTCATTGTTGCAACAAGACTTGACCCAACAGATCCACGGGACCCTACTAAATAACCATCTTTGTTAGATTTATGAACTAATTTTTGTGAAATTAAATAAATAACTGAAAATTCATTATCAATGATACTTGTCAATTCTTTATCAAGACGTTTAACCACAGTTTCAGGTAACTCTTCTCCATAAAGTTCATGAGCGCGATTATAGGTTAATTGTTTAATTTCTTCTTCAGAGCCATCAATTTTCGGTGCATATAATCGATCTTTAACTGGAGAAATGTCATCATCAATCATATTAGCGATTAAATTCGTATTTGTAACAACGATTTCTTTAGCAACATCCGCACCTAAAAATTGGAATCCTTCCAACATTTCATTCGTTGTTCTAAAATGTGCATCAGGTAAAATAGAACGATTTAACGGATTAGCACCACCCATTGAATTAACAAGAATTTTACGATAAATACTATCTTCAGGGTTCATATAATGAACATCTCCAGTCGCAACAACCGGCTTATCCATTTCGTGTCCTAAATCAACCATATTTTGTAAAATTTCCTCTAAATTTTGATTATCCTTAATTAATTCTTGATGGATTAGAGGTTCATATAATGCTTTAGGCTGAATTTCTAAGTAATCATAAAACTTAGCCTTTTCTTTAGCCTCTTCCATCCCTTTTTGCATCATTGCTGTAAATACTTCACCTGAGTCACACGCTGAACCAACGATAATACCTTCACGATATTTATTTAACTCACTTCGAGGGATGCGGGGCATCCGATAAAAATAATCTATCATCGAAGTTGAAACTAATTTAAACATATTTTTAAGTCCGGCTTGAGTTGTCGCAAGTAACGTAACATGGAATGGACGTGCTTGTTTGTAAGCATCATGCTCACCCATATGATCATTCAATTGAACATGTGACGTTATTTCAAATCGTTCCTTAGCATCTTTAATAAAGATATTACACAAAAGACCAGTTGTCTCAGCATCATAAATAGCGCGATGATGATGTTCCAAGTTAACATTGAATTTTTTGGAAAGTGTATTTAATCTAAACCCTTTTAATTCGGGATGTAAAAATCTTGCTAACGTTAACGTATCAATGATTGGATTTTGCATAGGTTCCATGCCATGACGTTCATATCCAGTATTCATAAAGCCAATATCAAAACTAGCATTATGGGCAACTAGAATACTACCTTCTGAAAATTCTCTAAATAATTTAAAAACTTCTTCTTCAGATTTTGATCCATGAACCATTTCATCCGTAATTGAGGTTAAATTAGTTGTTGTTTCAGATAAATGATGTCCTGGATCAATAAATTCATCAAATTCTTCAATGACATTTCCCTTTGTCATTTTAACAGCAGCTAATTCAATAACTTTATCAAATCGAGCAGATAAACCCGTTGTTTCCGTATCAAAAGTAACATAAGTGGCTTCTTCTAGATTTACATCCTTATCATTAAAAGCAATTGGAATACCATCATCAACAACGTTAGCCTCAACACCGTACAAAATTTTAATATTATTTTTCTTTCCAGCAGAATGAGCCTCAGGAAAACTTTGTAAGGTAGAATGATCCGTAATCGCAATTGCTTTTTGTCCCCATTTACTGGCTTGCTGTACATAATCCGTAATTGAATTTGTGGCATCCATTTGACTCATATTTGAGTGTAAATGTAATTCAACACGTCGTTCATCATCTGGAGCTGTTTCTTGACGGCTTGGGTGGTCGACTTGATTAATATCGTAAGCATTCACCACTAGATCTCGCATAAAATTATCTTCTTGTACTGCACCACGAACTCTGACCCATTCTTTTTCTTGAATAGCAGCAAACATCGCTTCGTCTTCTTCATTACGAGAGAATTTTTTTACGGTCATGGATGAACTATAATCCGTCATTTTAATGATCATTAATTGTCTTTCAGACTTAAGCGTCCGGATTTCCTTAGAGAAAATATATCCCTCAATAATAACCGAGCGTTCCTCTTCAATGATTTCAACCATCCGTTTTGCAGGCTCTTTTGTACTAATCTTTTTACCCATTTGAACAGGTCCATTAATTACAGTTTGAGAATCAGTCTTTTTCTTTTCATTTTGTTTCTGAATAGTTTCTGTTGCCTTCTGCATCATTATGGCATCTTGAGATTCTTTTCGCTGTCTAATTTCTTCTATTTTTTCTTGTGATTTTGATTCATCTAATAATGTATTAATATTTATCTGTGGAAATCCGACCATTTGATACGCAGTTTCAATTGGTCCTAATGCTTGACCTGTTAAGAACGTTTTTACAATTTCATTTTCAGCCATTAACATCACTCGTCTATCATCAAGATAAGGGACGTTCCCATGAAAAAGTTCTTGTACTAGCGAAGAATTAGCTTCACTATTTTTAACTGCCCATGTCCAATAATCGCCTAAAAGTTGGTTTGTTAATTCTGGTTGCTCAACTTGAACAGTTATTTTTGTTTTTGCAATATCTTTAAATGTAATTGCAATTTTATTTTCTAAGTCACTAAATAATGAAAATGGCAAAATTTTAGGGGCAACTAGCTTGAATTCCCATAGTTTTGACTTTTCATGAACAGTTACGGTTGAAATTTCAATTAAATCCAATATTTCACTATCTTGTTGGTCACTTGATTGAAAATTAATTTGTTCTAATAGTTTATTGAATAATTCTTTATTATTAAGCGACAAATGATTGACTCCTTTTCTAAAAATGAAAAAGAGACTGAGTCAAAATTTTCTTTTGAACTCAATCTTCTTTAACTAGTTTTGATTTTCTTCTTTTAATAAAATTGAGATAGAGCTCTCTAATTCGTCTTTCGTTACTTCAATCGTTTCACCATTTCTACGTAACTTCACTTCAACGATACCATCAGCAGCTTTCTTACCAACTGTAATTCGAACAGGTAATCCAATTAAATCTGAATCAGCAAATTTAACACCTGCACGTTCTTTACGATCATCAAGCAATACTTTGTAACCATTTTCAGTCATTTTTTTGTCAATTTCATTAGCTAGAGCCATTTGTTCATCATTTTTAGCATTAATTGGAATTACATGAACATCGTATGGTGCAATACTTCTAGGCCATACTAAACCATTTTCATCAGCTTGTTGCTCTGCAATGGCTGCAAGTAAACGACTAACGCCGATTCCATAACAACCTAATATCACAGGTTTTTCGCGGCCATTATCATCTAAGATATTAGCGCCCAATGCCTCAGAATATCGTGTTCCAATTTTGAAGATATGACCAATTTCAATCCCCTTAGTAAATTTCAATTCGCCTTCCCCTTCAGGTGAAGTTTCACCTTCTTGAGCCAAACGTAAATCTACAAATTTATCTACTCGGTAATCACGATCAATATTTGCGTTAAATAAATGAGAACCAGTCGTATTTGCACCAACGACCGCATTTATCATTCCCTTAATTCCTTCGTCGGCAACAATTGTTACGTCTTCTGTAACACCAACAGGTCCAAGTGAACCAAACTCTGCACCCAACACTTCAGTAACATCTGAATCAGTTGCCATACGTAAAAAATCAGCGCCTAATGTGTTTTTTAATTTAATTTCATTCAAAATATCATTTCCGCGCATTAAAACCATCACTGGTTTTTCATCAGCCATAAATAATAATGATTTTATTAAATTTTCACTTGCTGTATCAATAAATTTAGCCAACTCATCAATTGTTTTAATATTTGGTGTTTCAATTTTTTCAATATCTTTAATCGCTTCATGTGAATTCTTATATGTTTTCAAACTTTTTGCCATTTCTAAATTAGCTGCATAATCGCTCTTATCAGAATAAACGATTGTATCTTCACCAATATCAGAAATTGCCATAAATTCTTTTGAATCATTACCGCCCATTGCACCTGCATCACCAATAATACTTCTAAAATTAAGACCACAGCGTTCAAAAATATTTTGATATGCACGATTCATTTTTTGATAAGTATCATTTAAACTTTCTTCATCCGCATGGAATGAATAAGCATCTTTCATTAAAAATTCACGGCCTCTTAATATACCAAAACGAGGTCTATTTTCATCACGATATTTTTGTTGTATTTGGAACATTGTCAGTGGTAATTTTTTATATGATTTGATTTCATCACGAATTAAAGAAGTAAATGTTTCTTCATGAGTTGGTCCTAAAATAAATTTTCTATCATGTCGATCTTTTAATTTAAAAAGTGTATCACCATAGGTTTCATAACGACCTGTTTCTTCCCATAATTCAGCAGGAATAACGGCAGGTACAAGCATTTCAACCGCTCCAATTGCTTCCATTTCTTCGCGAATAATTGTTTCAATTTTTCTAATAACGGAGAAAGCTAATGGTAAATAACTGTACATTCCGGCTGAAACTTGTCGAATATATCCAGCTCGTAACATCATTTGATGACTGATAACCTCAGCATCGCTTGGAACTTCCTTCATTGTTGGTATTAATAATTGTGATTGTTTCATACTATTTTATTCTCCTTTTTCATTTAAAAGAAATAACGCTGAATATCATTCCATGTGACTAATATCATCAATATCATTAAAAATGCAAATCCAACTAATGTAATAACACCTTCTTTTTCAGGTGAAATTGGTTTGCCACGAATTCCTTCGATAATATTTAGTACTAATTTTCCACCATCTAAAGCTGGAATTGGTAATAAATTCACAATTCCTAAGTTAATTGATAAGAATGCAAGCAATGACACAACACTCGCCAACCCATAACTTGCTGCATTTGAAGTCACTGCATAAATTGCAACCGGACCACCAAAATCATTTAAGCTGACACCTTTAGTAAACATCCCTACTAATACAGCCACAATACTAGCCACGACACTCCATGATTGCGTAAACCCATAAGTAATTTTATTGATAAATGAGTGATCCATTTTAACTGTAATACCAATTTTACCGATCTTTGTTGAGTCTGTTTTACTTGATTCAGGTGTAATAACGATTGATTCTGTTTTACCGTTCCTTATTACTTTTAAGTCAGTTTTTTTATCAGGACGACTGCTAATCGCTGTCGTTAATTCAGTCCAGTTTGTTGTCTTTTTATCAGATACAGCTACAATTTTATCATTTGCTTTTAACCCCGCCCTTTGAGCCGCAGAATTCTCTTGAATTGTACCAATTTGATTCAAATTGGTTGCAACGCCACCTTGCATAAAAGCAAGTAGTATAAATGCAACAATAGCTAATAAAAAGTTATTCATCGGTCCAGCAAAATTCGTTAAAATTCGATTCCAAAGCGTAGCTGATTGAAATTGAACATCTTCAGGAGCGATTTGAATTTCTGTGCCATCTTTTTCAATTATTAACGCATCATGATCAACATTATATTTTTTTACTATCTCTTCATTACCATTTTCATATCCTGTAATCCAGAGTTCTTTTTGCAAATCACTATCTAGGTATTCGATTGGGATACCATTATACAGCGTTGTTTTTTTACTCGTATTAATCTTTGTAACCTTATTATTACTATCCAGTATTAAACTCATAGGCATACCAGGTTTTAAATCTTCATCTTCATCATCAGCGATTCCCGCCATTCTAACATATCCACCAAGAGGTAATATTCTTAAAGTGTACGTTGTACTACCTCTATGGAATGAAAGTATTTTTGGCCCCATACCAATTGAAAATTCACGAACTAAAATTCCAGCACGTTTTGCAAAATAGTAATGACCAAATTCATGAATCACAACTAAAATTCCAAAAACGATAATAAATGTAATAATCGTTTTAATCATGTGAATCCTCCCCCTTTAATTTATTACATTAACCCAAATAAATGCATAATTGGCCATACAAATATTAAACTATCAAATCGATCTAAAATACCACCATGTCCAGGTAGAATACGTCCAGAATCTTTTACACCATAGAAACGTTTAAACGCGGACTCAACTAAATCACCGCATTGTCCAAATACCGAAAGGATTAACGTAATCAAAATCATTATAGGAAAAGAATGATTTTGTGGGAAGAAGTAAATAAAGATACTTCCTAACAGTGTAGCCATTAATGTTCCACCAATTGAACCTTCCCATGTTTTATTTGGACTAATATGTGGTGCTAATTTATTTTTACCAAACTTACGTCCAAACATGTAAGCACCTGTATCTGTTGTCCAGATAACAATTAAAATATATGCTAATGTCATTAATCCGTTAAAATCGTTGCCTCTTGCCGCAATAAAATAATGAAATCCCATCCCGACATATAAAGAACTTAAGACAAAAACACCAGCATCATCAAATGAAAAACGATTTTTTGAAGTAACCATATACATTAATAGAAGTGCAACAAGAAAATAAAATACATTTACAGAAGAAATGTGAGCTGGTAAAAATTTAAACCACTTATCTGGTGCAATCACAGTTATTGTCATTAAGATACCAAAAGTAGCCTCTGGTGATATCAATAATTTTTTCTTCATTACAAATACTTCCGAAATACCAATGCATCCTAAAATTAAAGCAAATATCTGCAATGGTAGTCCACCAATAATAACCAATGGTATGAAAATACAGAGAGCCACAATTGCCGTAATTACGCGCTGTCTCATAAAAATTCTCCTATTCTTTTATACCACCGAAACGGCGGTCTCTTTTTTGATAATTTAGTATTGCATCTTTTAATGCATCTTCAGAAAAATCAGGCCATAATGTATCAGTAAACACTAATTCACTATAAGCAATTTGCCATAATAAGAAATTAGATATTCTTTCTTCACCACTAGTTCTGATTAGTAATTCCGGATCATTATAAGGTGCTAAATTACTAGTCATTAAATACTGGTCAATTGTTTTATCTGTTATCTCTTCAACGCTTAGTTTACCATTAGAGGTATCAGTTGCAATATTTTTGATAGCCGTCACAATCTCTGCTCGCCCACCATAATTTAATGCAAAATTAAGAACCATCCCTGTATTATCTTTAGTATCTTCCACTGCATTTTGAACAGCTAATTTTGTTTCATTTGGAAGCTGATCAATGTAGCCCATAACATTAACTTTTACATTCTTTTCAATTAATTCTGGTACAAACTTATCAAAAAAAGTACCCGGTAAACTCATCAGGTAATTAACTTCTGTTTCGGGCCGTTTCCAATTTTCAGTAGAAAATGCGTAAAGTGTTAAAACTTTAATCCCTAAATCACTTGCAGCCATAGTTACTGTTTTTACAGTATCCATACCGGTTTTATGTCCCGCAATTCTAGGTAAATGCCTTTTTTTTGCCCAACGTCCATTACCATCCATTATAACAGCAACATGTTTAGGAATTCTTTCCATATCCAATTGGATTAATTCATTTGTTTTATTTTTTTTAAAATTAAAAGCCATATTGTACCTCCAAGAATAGTTACATGTTCTATTGTAGCAAAAAAACAGGCACAAAACGACGCCTGTCTTAAAATAAAGCTATTTATTTAAACTGCTAAAATTTCTTTTTCTTTATCTGCTTGAATATTATCAATATTTTTAATTGATGCATTCGTCACATCTTGAGCTTGTTTTTCTAAATCTCGTAAATCATCTTCGGTTAAATCACCATTTTTTTCTGATTTTTTCAAGGCATCAACTGCATCACGTCTGATATTACGAATAATAACTTTAGCATTTTCTGCTTCAGCTTTAACGTCTTTAGCTAATTCCTTACGACGTTCTTCTGTTAATTGAGGAATAACTAATCGAATTGCTGATCCATCATTCGAAGGGCTAATTCCTAAATCAGCAACTAATAAACCATGTTCAATATCCTTCAAAGCACTTTTATCAAATGGCGTAATTAAAAGTACGCGAGCTTCTGGTACTGAAATTTGTGCAACTTGATTAAGTGGCGTTGGTGCACCATAATAATCTACTGTCACATTATTCAATAAACTAGCATTAGCTCGACCAGCCCGAATATTACCAAGATTTTTTTGAAGTGAAACCTCTGCTTTTGACATTTTATCTTGAGCATCAACTAATATAGGTTCTGTTATTTTCATTTATTTTCCCCTAACGGTTGTTCCGATGGTTTCACCGAGAACAACTTTTTTTATATTTCCTGGTTCGTTCAAATTAAATACGACTAACGGAATATCATTATCCATCGATAATGTACTTGCAGTTGTATCCATAACTTGTAAGTTTTTATTAATTATATCTAAATGTGTTAATTCTTCATATTTTGTTGCTGAGTCATCCTTTTGAGGATCAGCAGAATAGACACCATCTACGCCATTTTTTGCCATCAATATAACATCAGCATTAATTTCTGCAGCTCTTAACGCTGAAGTTGTATCTGTTGAGAAATATGGTGAACCCGTACCCGCAGCAAAAATAACAACGCGACCTTTTTCAAGATGACGAACAGCTTTACGGCGAATATAGGGTTCTGCAATTTGGCGCATTTCAATAGCTGTTTGAACTCGAGTTGGGACACCTACAGACTCAAGATTATCTTGCAATGCTAGTGCATTCATAACTGTTCCTAGCATCCCTATATAATCTGCCTGCGCACGTTCCATACCCATTGCGGCTCCAGCTTCACCACGCCACATATTACCACCACCAACAACGATAGCGACTTCAACACCCATTTCTTGAATTTCTTTTAATTCTTCAGCAACTTTTCTAATTACAGGTGGATTAATACCAAATCCTTGTTCTCCGGCTAATGCTTCACCGCTTAACTTCAACATAACGCGTCGATACTTAACATCTGACATCCAATGTTCCTCCTACAATCTATTTACAATTATTTTACCATATTTTAGGTATAATTAATAATTCAATTTATATCAAAATAAATTTATTAAAAAAAGTTTGTGCTTAAAGCACAAACTTTTGGATTGTAGAAAATTATTTAATTTGGCCCATAACTTCGTCTACAAAATTATTTTCTTTCTTTTCAAGACCTTCTCCAACTTCATAACGGATAAATAATTTAACTTTTCCACCCTTAGAAGCAACATACTTAGCAACTGTCATGTCAGGATCTTTAACAAAATCTTGATCATCTAAGCTAATATCAGCTAGATATTTATTTAAACGACCCTCAACCATTTTTTCAATGATATTTGCTGGTTTGCCTTCATTAGCAGCTTCTTTAGAAAGTACTTCTTTTTCATGTGCCAATTCATCAGCAGGTACTTGTTCACGAGATACATACTTAGGATTAATTGCAGCAACATGCATAGCAACATCTTTAGCAGTTGATTCATCAGCATCTGTAACGACAACAAGTGTTGAAATTGAGCCACCCATATGTGAGTATGATCCAAAACTTTCATTATCAGTTTTTTCTACTAATTCAAAACGACGTAATGAAATTTTTTCACCAATTACTTGTGTTGCTTCAATTAAATCATCATTAATTGTGCCACGGTCTGTTTTAATTGTAAGTGCTTCTTCAACATCTTTAGGATGTGCTTCAGCAATTTTAGTAGCAATCAATTTAACAAGTGTTTTGAATTGTTCGTTTTGAGCAACGAAATCAGTTTCTGCGTTAACTTCAACAATAGCTGCAAAGTTACCAGAGAATTGAACATCAGATAGACCTTCAGCAGCAACACGGTCACTTTTTTTAGCAGCCTTTGCCATACCTTTTTCGCGGAGGAAATCGATTGCTTTTTGCATATCACCGTCAACTTCAACGAGTGCTTTTTTTGCGTCCATCATACCGACACCAGTTGTATCACGTAATTCTTTAACTTGAGAAGCAGAAATTTTTGCCATTTGAATGGCCTCCTTGTTTAAATAATTTAATTGATTTTATATCTAAAAAAACTGCCTCAAAAGAAAGGGCCATTACAGTACCTAATTTTGAGACAGCCTAATTTATTTACTATTCAGCAGTTTTTTTATCATTTCCGCCTTCAACAGCTTCAACGATATCTTCGATTGAATCTACTTTTTCGTCAGCCTTTTTGAAAGAAGCTTCATTCACTTCTTCTTTACCTTGATTAGTTTCAATAATAGCATCAGCCATTTTTGCAGTAATCAAACGTACAGCACGAATTGCATCATCATTTGAAGGGATTTTTACATCAATTTCATCTGGATCACTATTTGTATCAACCATAGCGATGATAGGAATATTCAATTTTTGAGCTTCCTTAACAGCGATACGTTCTTTACGAGGATCAACAATGAATAATACATCAGGGATGCGAGGCATATCTTCAATACCACCCAAGAATTTTTCAAGACGATCTCTACGTTTAATTAATAAAGAAACTTCTTTTTTAGGAAGAAGATCAAATGTGCCATCTTCTGACATTTTTTTGATTTCTTTAAGACGTTTGATACGTTTTTGAATTGTGTTCCAGTTAGTTAAAGTTCCACCTAACCAACGATGGTTAACAAAGTATTGTCCAGCACGAGTTGCTTCTTCTTCAATAGCATCTTGTGCTTGTTTCTTTGTACCAACAAAAAGAACAACACCATCATCTTCAGCAGCTTTTTTCATTGATGCATAAGCAGCATCAACTAATTTAACTGTTTTTTGTAAATCAATGATATAAATACCATTTCTTTCAGTAAAGATGTATGGTTTCATCTTTGGGTTCCAGCGACGTGTTTGATGTCCAAAATGAACACCGGCTTCGAGCAATTGTTTCATACTAATAACAGCCATAATGTAGTGCCTCCGAGTAAAAGTTTTATTTTCCTCCCAAGTGTTCAACTGTGCTAAGACTCTCCCGAGCACCCTCAGTCACATCCCACAAGGTGTGAATTGATGTTTTAACATCGTCTTTAAGTATACAAAATCTAAAATTAGAACACAAGTCTTATTTTTAATTATTTAACTTCTGTTTCCACAACGCCTGTTGTTAAAAATTGATAAGCACTATTCAAAGCAATTTCAACCATATTTTTAACTGCAGTTTCAGTATAGAATGCAATATGAGGTGTTAAAATAACATTTACCATATCTAAAAGTTCATTAAATAATGGATCTTCAATAGATGAGTCCGTTAAATCATGATTAAATATTGGATTTTCGAATTCATACGTATCTAAAGCTGCTCCACCAACTTGTCCTGATTTTAATGCGTCAATTAAATCTTCAGTATTAATTAACGTTCCACGGGCTGTATTTACAATCAGAACTCCGTGTTTCATTTTTTCAAATGAATCTCGATTAAGCATGTGTTCATTCTCTTTTGTAGCTGGCGTATGTAATGTAATAACGTCTGCTTGTTCGAACAACTCATCTAATGTATCAACATAAATACCACTCTTTTTTAATTCAGCATTTGGATAGACATCGTATGCAATAACTTTTGCACCGAATCCTTTGTAAATGTCCATTGCAACCCGGCCAATACGTCCAGTTCCAATAACACCCACGGTTAAGCTTCTCAACTCGCGTGAAATATTTGGAGCCCAACGATAGTCTTGATTTTTAATTTTTAAATTAAATTCTGGTGTTCTTCTTAAGAGTTGCATCAATTGTGTCACAGAAAATTCAGCAATCGCGTTAGGTGAATACGCTGGGACATTTGTCACCGTCACACCGTATTTTTTAGCTGCAACTAAATCAATATTATCAACCCCGACATTTCTAACAGAAAGAATCTTAATATTCATCTCTTTCATTTTAGAAAATAATGTTTCGTTATAAGGGATTGTTTGCAATGCAATAATACCATCAAATCCATCCGCTTGCTGTATCGTTTCATTCGTTAATAAATCTTGAGTAATTTCAACATCAACTTGATTGTCATCAGACCATTGATTACCAAATCCAACTTCATCTTTTCTCATACCGAACGCAATTAGTTTCATAATACAAAATCCTCCATTTTCTGACTAATTTTATTTAAATTTAACTTCTTTATCAGAATGTCCTGTTTCTATTAAGTCTTTACTTGCATTCAAAGCATCTATAACCATATTCCTGACAGCAGGCTCTGTATAGAACGCTGTGTGTGGGGTAATTAACACATTCTCACGTTGCAATAAGTTTTTAAAAGTACCATTTACTTGTGATTCTGTTAATTCTTTATTGAAATAATCAGTCTCATTTTCAAGTGTATCTAATGCGGCACCGGCTACTTTCCCTGAATCTAGCGCTCTTATCAGTGCATCGGTGTCAATCAATGTTCCTCTGGCCATATTCAAAATATGCACACCATTTTGCATTTTACTAAATGCTTCGTCATCTAATAAATGATAATTATCTTCAGTAGCAGGGCTATGAATTGTGATAACTGTTGATTTTGCATATAGCTCATCTAATGTATCAACATAGATTCCTTCTTCTTTCAAAGCAGGATTTTGATAAATATCATATCCAATAATTTTTGCACCAAATGCTTTAAAAATTTTAATGGCTGTTTGCCCAATTCTTCCTGTACCAATCACACCAACTGTTTGTGTGCGGATTTCTTTAGAGATATCGGGTTCCCAAGTGAAATCGTTATTCTTCATTTTACGATTAAATTGTGGTGTTTTTCTAAATAACTCCAACAATTTAGCTACAGATAGCTCCGCAACAGCACTTGGAGAATAAGATGGCACATTCGTCACAATCAATCCATACTTATTAACTGCATCCCCATCAACGTTATCCACACCAGTATTACGAATCGATAAATAATTAATATTTAAATCATGAATTTTTTTAATTAATTCAGGTGTATAGTCCTTTTGTTGGTAGGCAACGATAGCGTCATAATTTTCTGCTAATTGAACTGTTTTTTCGTCTAATAATTCATTAACAGTTTTTATTTTAATTTGATTATCTTTTTCCCATTCTTGGACATACAATAATTCATCTTCTCGGATACCATACGCAATGATTTTCATAATGTTATACCTCTTTATTTTAAAATTTATACTTTCATTATATCATTTGAAATCTTTTTATACATTATTTCAGATTTCAACTGATTGCTTTTTTAAATAAGCAATTTTTTTATCTCTTGATTGGTGTTTGAAAGCATATTCTTTCTTTAATGCTTCAGATTTCGTTTCAAATGATTCCTGCAAAATCATTTTCAAAGGCCGTCTACTAGCTAATTTTGTGTACTTTGCACCTTTCCCTGCATTATGCGTTGCAAGTCTTTTTTCGGGATCCGTTGTAAATCCGCCGTATAGTGTATTATCAGCGCACAGTAATACATAGAAATAATATTTTTTTTCATCTTCCATAAACAATCTCCTGAACCATTTGTGTGTACTCATCATCGTTACCATAAACAACAATAGGAGGCATAATCCTAATTCCTGCTGCATTGCCATCCTTAATTGCTTCAATTAGGACCATGTTAGCCTCTTTTCCCTCTTTTGGATGAACAAATTGGATTTTTTTAGGCGCCAACCGATGATTAACCATTTTACTTAGAATTTCAGGCAATCGATCAGGACGGTGTACGAAAAAAGTTTTCCCCTTCATTTTCAATAAACCGCTAGTAATTTCTAGAATACTATCTAAATTAGTTGTAATTTCATGTCGTGCAATTGCTAAATACTTGTTAGGATTCTGAGAAGATTGTGGCGTATTTGGAAAATAAGGTGGATTACACAATACGGTATCAATTGAGTCTTTTTCTAGATAATCAAACGTGTTGATTAAATCTGTTTGCTTAACTTGTACTTGATTTTCCAAGTGATTCAATTCAATACTTCTATTTGCCATATCAGCTAATTTTTCTTGAAGTTCAATCTGATAAATTTGACCCTTTGTTTTTTGACTAACAAATAACCCGACTGCACCATTGCCCGCACATAAATCAACTATTTTAGTTGATTCTTTTCTTGAAACATCTGCAAAATGGGCTAATAAAACAGCATCCAGTGAAAAAGAAAAAACATCTGAACTCTGAATGATTTTAATTTGATTTGAGTATAATTGGTCAATACGTTCATTGTTATTAAGTGAAACCATTTTTCATTACCCATTTTCTATAATTTTTTTTAAACTTGCAACTTTTAATTTAATTAGTCATACTTACCATACAAAGTTTAAAATTTGAAAGGATTGTTGCCACATGTTTTATTCATTTGCACGAGGTATTGTACGAGTACTTTTATTCTTAATCAATGGGAATGCCCACTATATTAATAAAGAAAAACTACCTGAAGGATCGTATATTTTAGTAGGTCCACACCGAACTTGGTTTGACCCCCTTTACTTTGCCTTAGCTGGTAGTCCTAAAAAGTTTTCATTTATGGCAAAAAAAGAACTATTTGTAAATCCAATTTTACGCTATATCTTAATTCATGCCAATGCTTTTCCAGTTGATCGAGAAAATCCAGGTCCATCAACAATTAAAACGCCAGTTAAATTTTTAAAAAAAGGCGAATTATCATTAATTATGTTTCCCTCAGGTACCCGACATTCCGAGGAATTAAAAGGTGGTTCACTCTTAATTGCTCGAATGGCACAGGTACCCCTAGTTCCAGCAGTCTATCAAGGTCCATTAACCTTAAAGCAACTTTTCAGTAGAAAAAGAGTAACCGTTTCATTCGGTGATCCAATCTATTTAGACAAAAAAACAAAATTGACTGATGAGGTCCAAACAGAAATGGACACCCAATTAATGGCTGCATTTCAAAAATTAGATACTGAAATTAATCCCAATTTTAAATATGTTGATCCCCATAAAAGTAAAAATAATAATTAAATTCCAAAAAAAATACTGGTAGGAAATCATATTGATTTTCTACCAGTATTTTTATTTAAAATTAAACTTAATCATCTGATATATTTTGTAAACTATACATGTCAGCGTATTTACCATTTAATTTTAGTAATTCTTCATGTGTTCCTCGTTCAACAATTTGACCCTTATCCAACACTAGAATTTGGTTAGCGTCAACAATAGTTGACAGTCTGTGTGCGATAACAAGCGTCGTTCTATTTTGTCTCATTTGTTTTAACCCATCTTGTATAAGTTGTTCCGTCTCCGTATCAATATTAGCTGTAGCTTCATCCAATATTAAAATTTTGGGATTAGTTACAATCGTTCTCGCAAATGAAATCAATTGCTTTTCACCAGCGGAGTATGTTGCCCCTCGTTCAACAACTTTCGTTTGATACTGCCGAGGTAATTTATCAATAAATTGATCAGCATGAACAAATTTAGCAGCTTTTTCAATTTGTTCATCAGTAATATCTTGATTAAACATTCTAATATTTGAAGCAACATTACCATAAAATAAAAATGAATCTTGTAATACAAGCCCCATTTTTTTACGTAACTCTTCTGTCGAATATTTTTTAATATCTAAACCATCAATTAAAATTTGCCCTTCTTCAAAATCATAAAATCTCATCAAAATATTGATGGTTGAACTTTTACCACTACCCGTGTGTCCAACGAAAGCAAGTGTTTCACCAGGTTGTACCGTAAATGATATATTCTTTAAAACAGCATTCTCATCATCATAAGAAAAAGTAACATTTTTGAATTCAATTTTACCTTCAGTAATTGTGGCTCCTGCCACGGGTGTTTGTTGTGGTTCTATTGTTTGGTCATCAAGAACACTAATGATTCGGCTACCTGCAACGATTCCATCTTGGAAAGTTGTCAAATAATCCATTAAGTTTGTCATGGGATTGAAGAAATTTTGTAAATATGTTAGAAATGCATATACCATTCCTGCTTCAACAAAATGATCTAAACTGCTAATTCCAAATAACCCAAGTGTCATTACTACAGCCAATGCATAAAATAAACTAATAATTGGTGAAAGTAACAATGAATTAGTTCGAATCATTTCAAATCTTTTTTTCAAATAAAGTTCATTAGTGTCCTCAAATTCGCCTTCAATCCGTTTTTCTTGGCGAAATTGTTGAATCACATTTATTCCAACGATAGATTCATTTAATTTAGTATTTAATCGACTCAAATATTCTCTCATTTGTCGATAAACCTTTGAACTAAACCGTTGGTAATACCATGTTGTTATTAGTAAAATTGGTATAAAAATCAACGTTACCAATGCAATCTGTGGCTTGGCAATATACATTGCTACAAAAGCAGAGATAAGTGAAAATACACCAACGATTAATGTCATAAATAGCGTCCAAAAATCTGCTAATGTCATCGTATCATTAGTAACCCTAGAAACAACAGCTCCAGCCGGTGTCTTATCAAAGTAACGCATCCCTAACGTGTGAATTTTTTTAAAAAGAATGACACGTATTTTTTCTAATGTTTTTTCTGCACCCATTGAGTACAAATACATTTGAATGAATTGAGTAATTGCTTTTAAAATTACACCGATAAAGTAAAGACCCGCAAATAAAAACATAATATTTAGTGGTGTTGATTTCGATTGAAGATAGTTATCCATATAATACTGTAAAAGAAGAGGTAGTAATATATTAATTCCACTTAATATGGCCGCAAATAAAATTGCGATTAAAAAATCGGCTTTAAAATCTTTTGTATAGGGCAACAATCTTTTAATAACTGTTCTTTGTTCTTTACCGCTCAGTTCTTTTTGCCAGCTAGATTTAGGCTTTTCACTCATTAATTTCATCTCCCTCTAACTTGCTTTCAAGTTGTTGTTTAGTTGTCATTTGATAGTACCAACCTTTTGATGTCATTAACGTATCATGCTGTCCTCGCTCAATAATTGTTCCACCATCAATTACGATAATTTCATCTGCATCTTTTACACTACTCATACGGCTTGCAGAAATAATAGTTGTTTTATTTTGACGTTTCTCTTTTAATCTAGTTAAAATAATAGATTCCGTTCTGGCATCAACTGCCGAAAGAGCATCATCCAAAATTAATAGCTCTGGATTAATTACAAGGGCACGAGCGATAGCTAAACGTTGCTTTTGGCCACCAGAGAGGGATATTCCTTGTTCTCCAACCTCTGTTTCATATTTTAGTGGTAATTCAGTGATATCACTATCCAAATCAGCATTAAATGCAGCCATTTCAACCTTTTCTTTTGTTAAATTCATATTAGCAAAACGTATATTATTTAAAATAGTTGTTGAAAATAAAAAGCTTTCCTGAGGAACGTAACCAATTGACTTCAGATACGTATCTAAGGCATACTCTTTAATATTTGAATTATTAACTGAAATCATTCCGTTGTATGCATCAAATTCACGAAGTATCAATTTCATAATCGTTGATTTGCCAGCACCCGTTTTTCCAACAATGCCAAGAGTTTGACCAGAACCAATTTCAAATTTAACATTATGCAAGCTTTCCCGATCATCATCTGGATAATTAAAATGCTGGACATCAAATTTAAAAGATCCCACCGGTAATTTATCTAACCCCTTTTCATTATCTACAATGCCACTTTTTTGATTTAATAATATTTGAACACGATCATAACTAGCATTTCCACGTTCAATAACATTAAATAATCGACCAATAGCAAACATCGGCCAAACAAGTAACGCAATATAACTTATAAATGAAATCAGTTGTCCAATTGAAATAACGTTGTTAGCCACATAGTATCCACCTAAAATGATAGTGCAAACATATGACAATCCAATAATTAAACTTGTTATTGGATCAAACAATGCATCCAATAAATTAACTTTTCTATTAATCTTGATAGTTTCTTCAACTTTTCCTTCAAAATCTTCAATATCTTCTTGTTCTTGTCCAAGAGTCTTAATCACTTTAATTCCGCTGACACTCTCTTGCGTTTTATTATTCAACGTTGAAAACGCTGCTTGAGATGTAGAGAAAGCAGTGTGTATTTTAGTTCCTAAATATCTAGCCATAACCGCCAATAAAGGTAACGGAATAATTGCTAAGATTGTTAAACGCCAATCTATTAAAAATATCATTGCAATTATAGTTGTCCCACCCGTGATAATTGAATCAGCAAAAGTTAGTATACCTGCACCAGCAACCTGCTGAATAGCTGTTAAATCATTCGTTGCATGTGCCATCAAATCGCCTGTTCTATTTTGCTGAAAAAAAGATTGATCCATTTGCATAAAATGTTTAAATAATCGAGTACGTAAAATTTTTTCAAGGCGAGCAGCGCTACCCCAAATATTGGTTCTCCAGATATATCTAAACAGATATTGCCCTAATGCAACAAAAACTAAGATACTAATCCAAATTGCTAACTTACTCACTGTTAGTTCATTTTCACTCATACTATCAACGATATTTCCAATAATTTTAGGTGGAATAATTTGGAAGATTGCCACTAAAATCAGAAAGAATACTGCGATTCCATACGATTTTTTTTCTTGTTTAAAAAACCATCCAAGTTTTCTAAATATAGTCATTCTAACTCCTCCTTTTTATAAAAAAAAACAAGCAAAGGAAATCCTTGCCTGTTCATAAAATATTAAATTATTTTTTTTGCGAACTATTTTTTGCTTGTGCATTCATAGATGACATCATCTGATGTAATTTCTTTTCAGAAGGTTTTTGGCCCATTTGGACCATCATCATTCTTAACATATCTTCATTGATTGGTGGGTTCTTTTGTAAATATGTTTCCATATACTTACGAGCACCGAAAAATCCTCCGACAAGTCCAACTGCTAACGCAATAACGGCGATTAAAATCGTCATTCCCATTGACATAATTCAAGACCCCTTTCAATTCACTTCAATCACTAATTCTACACAATTTTCACATAAAAGAAAAGGTAAATCTATTCAAATTGGGAACTATTTTCTTAGTTATCTCGTAAACCTTTATCACGTTGAACTTTTTTTACTTTGTCAGGTGTTACTTCTTTACCTGTTTTATCATAAACCTGCATCATTTCAACTCGACTTCTAAAACTTTCTCTAAATAATGCAAGATACGTTTCACGAAGTTCTTTTCTTTCAGCTTCTTCAGCCTTTGTTAAACCTTCATCAGTTTTACTTTTTGCAGCTAATTCATTTATTCTTGGTGCTAAATCTTCTGGGATCATTTATTATCACTCCTTAAAATTTCACTCATAAGCATACCTGATAATATGATAAAAAACAATTATTCAAATTAACCGAACGTTTGTTTGCAACAACTACTTTCATATGCTACTATTAAAATAATAAATAATGATGATGAGGTGTACTAAATGACAAAAGCATCTGACAGCAAACAACTTGCAGTCTTGCGCTTTATTCATGAACGAGTGGACACGAAGGGTTATCCACCAACTGTTAGAGAAATTGGCGAAGCTGTTTCTCTATCATCTACTTCCACTGTTCATGGACACATTGCTCGACTTGAAAAAAAAGGATTACTAACTAAAGATCCCACCAAACCTAGGGCAATTGAACTTACACCACTTGGATTAGATGCGATTGGCGTTAATAGTCATGAAAATTTAATTCCAATGGTCGGGACCGTTACTGCTGGTGTACCCATTTTGGCTGTTGAACAGGTAACTGATTATTTCCCCCTCCCACCTGACTTTAATTCCTCAGATGATTTATTCATGTTAACAATTCGCGGAGAAAGCATGATTAATATTGGGATATTAAATGAAGATCAAGTTATTGTCAGAAAACAGTCAACTGCTGAAAATGGTGAAATTGTTATTGCAATGAATGAATTTGATGAGGCAACCTGTAAAAGATTTTTCAAAGAAGAAAATCATTTTCGTCTCCAACCCGAAAATGATTCAATGGAACCAATTATTTTAGATTCTGTCTCTATTTTAGGCAAAGTCATTGGACTCTATCGTCATTTTTAATGAACAAAGCAGAAAAAGCTACTAAATTAGTCAGACTAATCTAGTAGCTTTTTCTATTGAATAGAATATTGCCTTTGCATATTTTTGCTGCCTATTAAAATATATTTAGATTTATCATTACTGTAATCTAAATAAATATCTGCTCCATCATTTTTTAAATGATTTTGATACATATTCTCGTATAATTCAATAGAAACTTGAACACGTTCTTCTAAATTAATTTTCGGTAATTGACTCTTGAAATTATCTGTTAATGTACCAGAAAAGAATTCTCCAACTGCCCCTGAACCATAGCTATACATCCCTATTCTATCACCGGCCTCTAAATCATTACTATTTTCAAGTAAAGATATAAAGCTTAAATATAGTGAGCCAGTATATAAATTTCCAACCTGATTATTATACTTTTTAGCTGCCTCAAATTCTCGTTCTAATTCAATTTTTTTGCTATCTGTCGCTTCATTAAGGACTTCTCTTAAACCTTTAACACCAAGTTTTGTATATGGCAAATGATATAAAATAGCCTTAAAATCAGCAACAGTTAATCCTGTTTTATTTTTATACTCATTCCATGTTTGATTAAAAAAATCTAAATATACGTTCTGAGAAGTTTTACCGTCTACAAGTGCTTCGCTGTGATTTAATGGGCGCCAAAAATCCATAACATTTTCCGTTACAAATCCACTATCTGCATCTAATAAAAGTATTTTTGGGTTTTTCGTAATAATCATTGCGACAGCGCCGCCACCTTGTGTAGGTTCACCCGCAGTATTTAGACCATATCTAGCAATATCAGCACCAATGACTAAAACCTGACTATTTGGATTAAGCGACACATGTCCTTTTGCCAATTGAATAGCGGCCGTTGCTCCATAGCAAGCTTGCTTAATTTCGATTGATCTCACGTGTTTTAAGCCTAAAAGACCTGAAACGTAGGCTCCTGCCGACTTTGAATTATCAATACCGGATTCTGTTGCAAAAATAACAAAGTCAATTTTGTCTCTATTTTCGTTATCTATTAATAGATCTGCAGCATTTGCACCCATCGTCACCACGTCCTGTGTCGGCGGTATAACAGCCATTTTTGATTGGCCAATTCCAATTAAATATTTATTAGGATCTACATTTCTGACATTAGCTAATTCTGACATATCAACGTACTGATTCGATGTAAAAAAATTAATTCGATCAATTCCAATTTTCATTAATCTTCCAGCTTCCATTTATTATATTGTTTTTATTGTACTTGATGTCTCATTTGATGGCAAGATTTGGTATCACTGGTTTAAAAAGGTATCATTATTCAGTTTCAAATACTAAACCTAAATACTTTTATTACTACCCTAGAAATATCTTTATCAATAAACTATCACACTCGGCGAACAGATAAAATTTGGCAACGATTACAAGACTCATTGGTCGTATTGCACTTAATTGCACTTAATTGCACTTAATTCCCCTTGAATACTAATTATAGAATCACTTTATGTATTCTCTTGTAATTGTCCAGTTAGACGTATAAAATTTAACCATATATTTATACGAAAAAGGGGATTAATATGATTGCACAAACATTTTATTTAATTGTTTTAATTATTTGGGTGTCTATGATTGGGTTAACTATTTGGGATAAAGGTTTGACTAATTTTTTTAAATATATATTCACCCCTACAAAAATACCAAGACAAAATAGATTTAAACACCCTTTTTTGTCGTTTTTAGTTATTCAAGAAAAAGAACAAAAATTTTATTTTTATGCAGTAAGTTTTTTAATAGGTACAATTTTTGGTCTAATGTTTTTCCCCAGGTTCTTAATTTTAAGACTACTAACATTTAGCATTGCTTCATTACTGTTTTGTTATAGTTTTTTTTCATACCTAAAATTATTCCCTAAAAAAACAAAACTCTGGCAAATTGAATCGTATTTATTATTACTTATTACTACATTCATTTTTTATCTAATTAATTATATGAATTTGATTACACCACTAATGGAAACAACAGTTATTTTTACATTTATATTAGGTATTATTATCATTACCTTTAGTTCATTCTATTTATTAAAATTACTTTCATACATTGTTCAAAATAATTTTGCACATACTGTACAGGTTATTGCTGAATTTGCATTAAATATTTTCTATGAAGGTTTGCTTGTTGGAACTTCTTTAATAGGCGTTTTAGGAGGTGAATCAAAAGTTACCGAATTTGTCTCTAAGTTACCCAGTGTCCATGTTGTTGATCACTTAGTAGCTATTTCATATTATGGCTTGAGTGATTTTTTTGGAGACCCCATAAATTCTATTCAAAATGTTCAGTCATATCCAACAATAATTTTATATATTCATCTGCTAAGCTTATTATTTGGCGCAAGCTACACGTGGATATTTCTTGCTAACTTAATAAGCATTGATAATAATTAAATGAGTTTTGCAATTATATTAAAAAGTTGATATACTAAACAAAGTTATTTTGGAGAGTTGGCAGAGTGGTAATGCACCGGACTCGAAATCCGGCGAACGCTGTAATGGCGCGCGCAGGTTCAAATCCTGTACTCTCCTTTTTATATCATATTAAACCAAAATAAAAAAACACAAACGCCAGTTTAAAGGCATTTGTGTTTTTTATTTTGTATAAAAAGAGACTATAAAGCATTAAAACATCATATGACTTTGCACATATTTCGCACATTTTTATATACCTAACATTAAAAAAGCTTTAAGTGACTTTCTGAATTATAAAAAATCAGTATTATACCTGTATCTTGGACCCAAACTGATGTATATATAATTAATATTTCGCAAACAACCGTCTGTTCTTGGTAAAAGGAAGATAATATTCAAAAGCTCGTAGCTTAATTTAAAAATAAAAAGCTCTAGTATTGGACGAAAATCCAATACTAGAGCCTCATTTTATAAAATTATACAACAATAGCTATCATAAAGCTGTAATCATGAATTTAATAGTTCATTAAACTGAATATATCATAGTCTTTTATTTTTTGACGGCCCTTTAAATCATCTAATTCAATAAAAAAGGCAGTCCCTACAACAATACCACCTAATTGTTCAACTAATTCTATCGTCGCTGCAATCGTACCACCAGTTGCTAATAAATCATCTGTTACTAAAACCCTCTGTCCAGGTTGTACCGCATCCTTATGCATATATAGTGCAGATTCTCCGTACTCCAATGCATACTTGGCCTCAACGGTTTCTCGAGGTAACTTACCTTTTTTTCTAGCTGGTGCAAATCCTACACCTAGATCATAGGCCACTGGACATCCAACAATAAACCCTCTAGCTTCAGGGCCAACAATCATCTCAACATTTTTACTCTTGGCATATTCTACAATTTTATTTGTTGCTTCGCGGTATGCTGCTCCGTCTGCCATTAAGGGTGATATATCTCGAAAAACAACACCTTTTTCTGGGTAATCAGGAATTGCAGCAATATACTTTGTTAAATCTAATACCATTAATAAACGCTCCTTTAATCTTCTGTATTCAATTGTTCAAGTATCCACTTTTTAAGATCATTCTCTTTAGAGTAGACTAACTTATCTTCAGCTAATATTCGATTATTTCTTAGCTTATATTCAGAAGTATTTTTAATGTCCATTTTATTTGTTGTACTTTTTCCAGTCATTAATCCATCTTTTATTTTAACAAATTCCAACTCTAAAAACACCTTAATCATGAATATTAATAAATTTTTCTTTATTTTTAAAAAATCAGATAAGACGATTAGTTGATTATTAATATCAACATCTTTATGACTCATCACAAATTTATATAACTTTGCATACTGTTCTCTGGATGGCATACCATCTAAATAGGCACTGTTAGTCTTTAAAAATACTGCAATTATTTTCTGACTATCCGATAAACGTAATATTGTAGACATTTGTTCCAACGAGCTTGGGCAATCTACAAATATAATTGTTCTTTGATTATCAAAATCTGATACACTTTTTAGTTGATCAGCCTGCTTAAATATCTGTTTGTCTGATGAAAATTGTTTTACTTGGTCATAATTTTTTTTATTCCAGAATATAAACAAGCCTTCATTTTGAAATAAACTTTTATTCACGTGGTCAGTTCTTTCATCAATAATTACAAGCCCTTCAAATTTAATGTCCTGTACCATTAACTGTAAATTTGTTTTATTCATCCATACATTTTTTTCAATTTCACCGATTAATTTGATCTCATCTAAAGTATTCTTGAAATCATCAACATACTTTGCATTTGAAAATGAAATTCCACTAATTTTTTCTTTCTCACCAACAACTTCAAATTTTAAGTGAGTTCCTGTTTTACCAATAGCCTTAACATTTTGTATTGATTTATATTTAATTTCAAAAATCGGTTTTTCATTGTCTGTACCAAATGGTTTTAATTTTTCAATATCCTTATAAAAATCCAAAGTCAATTGATCTACATTTAGCTTTGCTACAACCACTTTGGCTGGCTTAACGTTCAATTGAATTCCTTGAGATACTGCTTCATTTTCCAAGTCTAATCTAAATCTTTCTAAGTTTTGAATGGGAAATGTTAATCCCACGGCCATATGATGTCCACCAAAATGAGATGTTAATTCTCTATGTTCATTAATTGCGTTATACAAATGAAATGTATCAATACTTCGACCGGATCCTTTTAAATAGCCCTTCTCTGTATCTTGGTTTAAAATAATTGTCGGTTTACCAGTTACTTCAACAACACGACTAGCAACGATACCTAATACACCTTCGTGCCAATTTTCACCTGTTATTACCAGTGTTTTCTTGTACTGATTATACTCTGCTGTAGCCTGTTTCAATGCTAGTTCTAATATATCTGCTACAATTTTTTGACGGCGTACATTTTCAGATTGAACAAAGTTTGCTATTTCCTGTGCTCGTTCATCGTCTAGACTAGTTAACAGTTCAACACCAATATTTGCATCACCTAATCGCCCAATTGCATTTAAACGCGGCGCAATACCAAAACCAATATCTTTTTCATCTACTGTTTCCTGTTTTACATTCGCAACTTCCATTAATGCAATCAATCCTGGCCGGAACGTTTGTTGTAAAACCTTCAGACCGAAACTTACAAGTGAACGATTTTCATCTGTCAGTGATACCAAATCTGCTACTGTACCGATTACCACTAAATCTAGTAATTCTTCTGAAATATCACCTGTTAATGCACTCGCAACTTTAAATGCCACACCAGCACCTGAAAGTTCTCCAAACGGATATTTTCCTTCAGGATGTCGAGGATGAATTATTGCATAAGCCTTTGGTAAAACATCTGGTAATTCATGATGATCGGTTACGATAACATCTATACCTTGAGATTGAGCAAATTCTATTGCTTCATTCCCTGATACACCATTATCAACAGTAATAATCAAATTAGTACCATTGTCTATTATTCTTTTATAAGCATCTACATTAGGTCCGTAACCATCTATAAATCGGTTAGGTATATAAGTTTCCACATCTGCGCCCATATCACTAAGTGTCTCAAACATGATTGAGGTACTCGTTAACCCATCAGCATCATAATCACCATAAACCGTTATTTTTTGATTTTTAACTATTGCTTGTTGAATTCGTTCAATTCCTTTACTCATATCATGCATAAGCATTGGATCGTGAATGTTTTCTGCTCCTACATTTAAAAAATCAGTAATAGCTTTTTCAGATGTAAGTCCGCGGCTCCATAGTAAAGATATCAATGAATGATCTAATTGAATATTTTCAAATATTTCATTAGGTATTTTGTCATTACTTAAATCTAAAAACTTCCAACTATACTTTGATTCAATCATGTTAAACCTCTACTTTACTAACGATTTATATTTTCTGATTTTAACGTTTTAATTTCATTTTGTAGTAATTGAACTTCTTTTCTATTCTGAGTTTTTATTTTATCAATTGAATTTTTCAATGATTCATCAAAATTATTTTTATAGTCATCCAATTGTTGATTTAATTCTTTATTTTCTTTTTTTAATTTTAAAGTTGCACTTGTTGTTAACAGACCTATCAGTAGTGCTCCTGCTAAAATTGAAAATAATAAAATAAGAATCATTGGCATTTTAATTTCTGCAAACCAAAAATTAATTGAAACTTCCTTTACATTTAAAATTGAAAAAATTGCTATTACGATAATAAGTAATAACGCTATGATTGTTCGCCATTGTTTTTTCATATTTTCCCCCACTATTTTTTGTTAAATACTGTACCCGCAAGTAAATCTCCCATTTTAGGGAAAATTGTATATCCCAAATATGCCATTTCCATATAATATGGTAAATTAATTTCGCGTTTATTTGTACTTATGTTTCTTGATATAATCTTTGCAACATGCGCAGGATTTAGCATCATTGATCCAATATTTTTTAAATAGTTGCCCTCTTTATCAGCTATTTTGAAGAAATTAGTATCAATTGGTCCAGGATTAACTGTCATAACTTTAATCCCTAGTGGTTTTAATTCTAATCTCAACGCATTAGAATAACCAAGGACACCATATTTCGTTGCTGAATAAATTGCTGATTTCGGTGTTGCAATTTTCCCAGCAATAGATGCAATATTAATAATAACGCCATATTTTCTATCTGCCATATTTAGCGCAACATTTTGAGTCATGTACATTAGCCCCAAGACGTTTACTCTAAACATTTTTTCAGCAACATCCATATCAAAAGATAACACATTCTCCATCAAACCAAACCCTGCATTATTTATAAGTACTTCAATCGGTCCAATTGAAGATTCAATTTTTTTAACCATTTTTTCAATTTGAATTGGATCAGAAACATCACATTCAATCGCATAAGCCAATCGACCAGATAGACGCTGACAAGCATCTTTAACCTCTGTAAGTTTATCCATTTGTCTAGCGCAAATAACAACAATTGCACCTTTTCTAGCAACCTCATATGCCAGTTCCTTACCTAAACCACTTGAACCACCACTAATTAGAACGATTCTATTACGTAAATCTTTTAACTCTTTATATTGACTAATCATTTACTTTTTCCTTTTGAGAAAACGGCACATTAATTACATCAAAATCTCTAACAACCGTTGTATTTTTAAAGATACTTCTTGCCTCACTCTGTAAAGTAATGGCCATTTTACCAACATATCTTGCGGAAATATGTGTCAATAATAACATTTTCACGTTTGATTTTTTAGCGATTTCTGCAGCCTGAGCACTAGTTGTATGATAATAATTCCTTGCCATTTTTGATTCAGCTTTTTCAAATGTACTCTCATGAACCAGAACATTTGCATTTTCAGCTAATGTATAACTATTTTTTGTTTTTCTTGTATCGCCCAAAATTGTGACAATACGCCCTTTTTTAGTTTCTCCCAAAAAATCATTTCCATTTAATTTTGTGCCGTCTTCTAATTGAACTATTTTACCGGCTTTTAATTCTCCATAAATTGGACCAGACGGAATATTTAATTCTTTAAGTTTATCTATTTGTAATTCGCCTGCATAATCATGTTCCACAATTCGATAACCCACGCTTATAATACGATGATCTAAGTAATCAAAATATACTTTAAAAGTGCTATCTTCAAATATTAATCCAGGTTTATCAAGTTCTACAAATTTAATTGTATATGACAACTTCGTTTCAGAAACTTGTAAACTGGTCTTCACAAAATTTTGAATTCCTTTAGGACCAAAAATAGTTAAAGGTCCATTACCTCCTTGAAATGATCGGCTACTCAAAAGACCTGGCAACCCAAAAATATGATCTCCGTGTAAATGTGTAATGAATATTTTTTCGATTTTCCGAGGTTTTATTGTCGTTTGTAAAATTTGATGTTGTGTTGCTTCACCTACATCAAACAACCAAACACTATTACGTTCATCTAGTAGTTTTAGTGCAATACTGGTTACATTTCTATTTTTTGCAGGTGCTCCTGCTCCTGTACCTAAAAATTCTAATTCCATATTATTAACCTATCCTTACTTATTCATTTGATTTCATTGGTAATGTAACTTCAAAAACGACACCCTTCGGTATCTTATTTCTAACTTCAATTTTACCTTTATGCTCTTCAACGATCCATTTCGCAATTGACAAGCCTAACCCATTACCACCTGTTTTACGATTTCTTGATTTTTCTTCTCTATAAAAGCGTTGGAAGATTATTTTTTTATGTGTATCACTAATATTTTCTCCATCATTAATGACTTGTATCACTAGTTGCTTAGCCGACTCAATAACGATAAACGAAATTTCATTACCCGCTACTGTGTATTTCAATGCATTATCAAGTAAAATGACAATTAATTGATGTATACGGTCTTCGTCTAATTGAATGTACTTACTTGCAATATTTATTTGAAAATAAAATTGTTTATTTTGACTAAGCGCAATATCTGCATAAGGATGAATAATATTCTCAAAGTATTCCTTAGCAAGGACTTTCTTAAAGTTAAACACATTAGCATTAGAATCTGAATTAGCTAACAATAATAGATCTTTTGTTAGATTATTTAATCGTCTAATCTCACTTAATGAAGTTGCAATTGACTCGCTTTCATCGATAATATTTGCATTAGGTTTTGTTAACAAATACTCTAATTTATTTTGTACTATCGTCAATGGTGTTCTAAGCTCATGGGCTGCATTATCGATAAATTCTCTTTGCTTATTCCATGCACTAATCGTTGGTTTAATACTAATAGATGATAAAATAACACTTAAGGCAATCGACAACATTCCAAAAATAAGCAGAGATACAAGTAAAATATTCCTAAAACTAATCAATGAGTTTTGATTAATCTCAATATTTTCAATAATTTGAATATATCGTGCTTTATGCCATTTTTTAACAGCTGAGTCTGGAATTTCCATTAAGTATGACCTAAACGTAGGTCCGTTTTTTTGTTTAATTGTTTTAAATTTGTTTAAATCAGATTTTTTAAATGGTATCTTATTAAAAACGGGGTATCTGGTACCCATTGCATCTTTATTAATTATTTCTCCATTTTGTGACCATAAGATTTGATAGACTTTAAAGTCAGGTGCTTGCTTCAAAAGTGGACTATCATCGATTCTATTTATGGAGACATAATTAGAATCTTTTATTCGTCTAATTTGTTTTTTCATTGATATATCTACATTAACTGTTAAGGTGTCATTAAATGAACTATATACAATTAAACCAAGTGTTACAAAAATAATACTGAAGCTTAAAAGATACATAAAAAATAATTTTATACGCGTATCTCTATTTGCCTTATTTTTCATCAGGTTCAACCAGATAACCAACGTTTCTAATTGTTCGAATCATTTTTTCATGACCAATCTTTTTTAATTTTTTTCTCAGATTACTCATATAAACTTCTACAACCGTAATGCTAGTATCGGACGTAAATCCCCAAACACGGTCAAATATTTGTTCTTTCGTTAAAATAGTATTCTTATTTTCCAGTAAGTATGTTAAAAATTCATACTCTTTACCCTGTAAATTGATAGATTGGCTGCCAGAAATAATTGTTCTGTTATCAGATAAAATCATATCTTGATATTTTAATTCACTATCTATTTCAAATTTCATTGTTCTTTTCAGAAGAGCCTTTATTCTCATTTGTAATTCGTTTAAATTGAATGGCTTAGCTAAATAATCATCCGCCCCTAAATTAAATCCGGTAATTTTATCGTCAACACTATCTTTTGCTGATAAGATTAGCACTGCCGTGTCAATTTTCTTTTCTCGAATTTTTTTTAATACATCAAATCCCGATATTGTAGGAAGCATTAAATCTAAAATAATAATATCATATATATTTTGTGAAGCTTTAAAAAAGCCTTCCTCGCCATCGAACGCTTGCTCTAACGTCATAATTTTTGCTGTTGCTTCAACAATATTATCAGAAATAATTGTATCATCTTCAATAATTAATCCTCTTGGCATTTTTTTTCCTCATTCCTTTCATTTTCATTAAAAAAAATGCATAATAATTATATCTTCTACTAAAGGATGGTTAAATATTATGCGAATGATCGATTTAGAATTAGCCACTATTGATTTAAATAAAAATTTTAATTTATATTACACTACTAATAATCTATTTTACCCTATTTCTAAGGTAATTAGTACATCAGAATATTTTATTTTAATTGTTACTCCCTCTGATAAACCCTTGTTACTTCAAGATTTACTTCACGTATCTGAGTTGAAATCACGTCATAATAAGCTGTTTATCCAAACTATTGATAAAAATTTACATTTAATTTTAGGTTATAAAATAGATCATAATAAACTATTTTTAGCTTAAAACTTAAAATAGATCTGTCTTCATTCTACTCTGATGCTATTATATATATCGCATGGAGTATTAATAAAAAATGCTAACTGCTGTTATACAGTTAGCATTAGTGACATTTGTTAATAGATAAAGTTATTCTACATAATTATCCTGTCTTTATAGTATATCTAAAAAATGGAGGTAAAACAAATGAATATTCTATCTACAACAGTAAGTATCGTTGCCCTATTAATTTCACTGTATACCCTGTACATCGTCCTAAAAAGTAATAGATAAATTAAACGCTAATTTTTAACACAATACATTATTCATACAACTACTGGATTAAGTCATCAATTGTCCTATCTTATTCAAAAAAGGACAATATTAGTTTGTTGAAACAAATTTAAAAAACATTATAGAACATAGCTATTTTAAGGGTGTACACTTTCTGGTGTTGGTGAAATAAAATTCATCAACACCAGTTTTTTATTCTGAAAACAAAAAAAGAGGCCACCATGACCTGTACTAGGCCCTGTCAAGTTGACGGATGAAATAATATAAAATTTAATATGTTTCTAAATGGCTTTATCCCAGTATT